>DATIUU010000265.1:0-2739 GCA_035466635.1 Woeseiaceae bacterium | reverse complement strand
AGGACCAGCGCGAGGAAGCCTACATCCCGACGGCCGGGGTGCTCGTGGCCCCCGGCTCTTTCCGCGTGTCCATGCAAAAGCGCGTCGACGGTGTGCTCACCGACCTGGACCAGTCGCAGCGCTTCGAAGTCGTGTCCATCCGCACGCCGACACTGCCCGGCAGCACGCAGGAGCAGCGCGTCGTGTTCGACAACCAGGTCAACGAACTTGCGCGCGCCGCGCAGGGCACCGTGAAGACGGTCGATGCGATCGTGGCCGAGCTCACGGCCGCCAAGGAGATGTTGCTGTCATCCACGGCCGATCCGTCGCTCTATGAAATCGCGAACTCGATCCAGCAGCGCATCCAGGCCGAGCGCGACCGCCTTACGAACAACGACGCGCGCCAGATCTACAACGACTTCGACGAGATGACGGTAACGACGCGCCTGTTCCATGCGCGCTTTGCGCCCACGACCAACGCCTACGGCCCCACCCCGGCACAGCGCGAGTCGCTGCGCATCGCGAGATCGCTGTACGACGAGGTGACGCGGACGCTGTCGAACCTCGTCGACGTCGAGTACGCGGGGCTCAAGGTCGCGATGGATGCGGCGGGCGTGCCCTGGTCGCCAGGACGCGGCATCCAGTAAGGGTCAACTGGCAGGCACGGCGTTCGCCGCAACCGTGCCTGCCGTCTTTACCTGGGCCCTGCGCCTCTGTTCGGCCGCTTCGATGGCCGCGTTCTGTTCCGCCTGCTCGAAGCGAAGCTTGTGGAACTGCTCCTCGAGCTCGCAGACCTCGGGATGGATCGACGTGCACTCGAACGGCGGCGCCGCCGCCGGGTACTTGGGAGGGGCCACCGAACAGGCCGGAAGACAGGCTATCGCCAGCGGCATTGCGGTTCTCATCGCTTTCTCCATCGCTATGGATGGTTAGAGCATAGAGAGCGCGAAATCCTTCGTATTGTCCGTTTGCCGCAGGGATTATTCCCCGGAACGCGCCCTGATCGCGGTTCGAGAACCGCTCCTACAGGTGCGTCGCAGCGCCCTGCAGGGGCGGGGGCTCGGGCACGCGAACCGGCCCGCGCTGAACGCCTAAACCGTAGCAGCGGGCCTCGGCCCGCGAACCAGCCCGCGGCGAACGCCCAAGGAGCGGGCCTGGGCCCGCGATCGCGGTTCGAGAACCGCTCTACAGGTGCCCCGTTCTGCCCTGTAGGAGCGGGCCTGGGCCCGCGATCGCGGTTCGAGAACCGCTCGTACAGCCGCCGATCGCGGCCCCTCAGAACGCGGCGTCGATGCCGACCAGGAAATAATTCTCCTTGGTCAGGTGGCCGGTGAAATACACGCCGCTCTGCGGCTCCTCGTCGAGGAAATCGACCGTCAGCTCGAGGACGCCCTTCACGTTGCGCATGAAGTAATACGACGCACCCAGGGTCAGCGTTCGCATCTCGATGCCCTCGTAAACCGTGTCGGTATTGGCGAGGTCGCCCGCGTCGCCGATATTGACGAGCGTGGAGAACACCCACCTGTCGCTGTGCACGTAGTCGACGCCCGCGAAACCGGCTGTCCACTGGTAGTCGGTGGCCGGATCGAGGAACCCGTCCCAGCTGTTCCACAGGTACTGCCCGAACCAGAACCAGCGGTCCGCTATCCTGCCGGACGCGTCGACACCGAGCACTACCTTGTCGGTGTCGCGGTCACCCGACTCCGTGCCCGCCGGCCCGGTGGCGTTGCGTTGCTCGCCGGACAAGCCGAACAGGCCGACCGATGCGGGCCCGATTGCCGTGCCGACACGGCCGAAGACGCTCTTGCCCGTATCGTTGTCGAACAGGTGATCCGGCCGCCGGAACCCGGGGCTGGTGACGTTGAAGTTCTCCTCGATGCCGTTGCCGTTCACGAACCCCAGCGACACGTCGAGGGGGCCGAATCCGCGGCCGAAAAGCAGGCCGCGGTCGTAGGTGATGCCCGCGAAGCGGTACGCCATGAAGTCCTGGAACGTCATGCGGACCTCGCGCGGAAACATGAGGTCGGAGACCTGGAACTGGCCGAGCATCAGGCCGACGCCGCTACCCCACAGGTCGTCATAGCTGAACCAGGCATCCTCGACGATAACTTCCGTATTGGCGCCCTTCTCCGCGAAGATCATGTAGAAGTAGTAGCTGATGTTGTCCGTGAGCGGGGCGCTGGAAAGCAGCTTCAGCAGATACGGGGCCTGGAAATCCAGGCTGGAATCGGCCGTGACTTCGCCGCTCACCGGGTTGATGGACTCGGCATCGCGTGCCTGTATGAAAGCCTGGGCACGCGCTGCCAGCGGCAACGTCCTCGGCAGCGCCAGCATGTCGTCGCCGGTCGGCACCGTGTGATCGCGCCAGTTCGCCATGCGGAAATTCATGTCGCCGGCGAAGCGCTCGCCGAAGTCGTTCAGGCGCGGGTACGCGGCGTGGCAGACATTGCAGCTGACGCCGTATTCGCGGGCAAACGCGGGCATCGCGCCTGCCGTTTCGGGGATAATGAGAAGACTCGCGACGAGCAGGGATGAGACAGCGGCGAACCGCGCGGCGAGCGAAGCGGACATGACGACTACTCCAGGATAACCGGGCAGGGTTGTCATTACGACGCAGTCGGCGCAATTGCACCATACGGGCATCTGCGGATCGAAATAGGGGAAGCCGCGATGGGCCAGCCTGGAGGAGCGGTCCCGGGCCCGCGATCCTGTCCACGGTGAACGGCCAACCCGAGGAGCGCGCCTCGGCCCGCGATCGCG
>DATIUU010000264.1:0-9202 GCA_035466635.1 Woeseiaceae bacterium | reverse complement strand
TACGGTGCGCCCGAGGCGGACCCCGACGATACGGGGACCTTGTTGCGGCAGTTGCCGGTGCGCTTTGCCCGGCGTTCCCCTGCCATCGCCCCGGGCCATGCCATCGCAGCCTGCAGCGACCCGCTCGCCTGCACCTGGTTGCTCTGACGTTCCTGCGCGCGTCGCGGCTTGAGTCTCACCCCGGGGCGGACTAGTCTTGATGCAAGCCGGTGCGCACCGCTCATAGCGGGCGACGTGCCGGATTCAACGGGCAACGAGAGGGGAACGTCACATGAATAAAGACACCAAACGAGTACTGCTCGGAACGGCGGCCGCGATGCTGGTCTGCCTGCCCGCACTCGCGAGTGCAGACAGCCACGCGCTGAAAGCGACGGCCGAGATCAGGGGCTGCACGGACCCGAACATCACCGGCGAGGCGAAGCTGATCGAGAAGACCAGCGCCGAAGGGATCAAGGAAGTCACGGTCAAGATGAAAGTCGAAGGGCTCAGCGACGGCAAGCACGCGGTTCACATCCACGAGACCGGCGCCTGCGAGCCGTGCGGGGCAGCACAAGGGCACCACGACCCGGGTCCCTACGGGCAGACGAGGCCGGACAGTGCCACCGACGACGTGCCCGCCGCCGATATCAACCATCCCTATCACATGGGCGACCTGATCAATATCGAGGTCAAGAACGGCAAGGGCGAGATGATGCACACGACCAACCGCGTCACGCTGTCACCGGGGCGCCTGAGTATCCTCGATGAAGACGGCAGCGCCTTCATCATCCACACCAATCCCGACACCTACTGCGACGAGGAATCGGACCTGAAGAAAGGCTGCGCGGGCGGTGCGCGCGACGCCTGCGGCATCATTCGCGCCGCAAGCAAGTAACGCCGAACTGCCCGGCGAGGGGCCCCGCGATCCGGGGCCCTTCTTTTTTACAGGCTGGACAGCCTGTCGCACGCCGCTTGCAGCGTATCGTCGTCCTTCGCAAAGCAGAAGCGCAGGCGAGTGCCGGTGAACGGTTGCTCGCAGAACACCGATAACGGGATCGAGGCCACGCCGATTTCCTCGGTCCAGCGTTTGGCGAGCGCCACGTCGACTTCGTCGCTGATCCCGCCGTAATCGAGGATCTGGAAGAACGTGCTCCGCGTGGGGCTCAGCCGGAAGCGCGAACCCTCGAGCAGCCGGCAGAAGAGGTCGCGTTTTTCCTGGTAAAACGCCGGCAACCGCTGGTGGAATGCCGGGTTGCCCTGCAGGAAATCGGCCAGCGCATGCTGTATGGGCGTGTTCACGGCGAAGGTCGTGAACTGGTGCACTTTGCGGAATTCGGCACTGAGTTCGGCCGGCGCCATGCAATAGCCGACTTTCCAGCCGGTCGCGTGGTAGGTCTTGCCGAAAGACGACACGACGAAACTCCGCTCCCACAGTTCGTCGACGGAAAGGGCGCTCCGGTGCGGCTCGCCGTCGAACACGATGTGCTCGTAGACCTCGTCCGACAGCAGGTACGCCGGCGTATCGCGTAACCGTTGCGCCAGTAGCCGGAGATCGTCCGCGGACAGGATCGCGCCCGTGGGATTGTGCGGGAAGTTGACGATGACCAGCCGGGTCCTGTCGTTCAGCGCGTCGTCCAGGCGTTGCCAGTCGATCGCGAAGTCGAAGCCGTCGTCGCTGATCGCGAGCGGCACGTGAACGGTGCGGCCGCCGGCCAGCGTCACGGCCGGCTCGTAGGCGTCGTAGGCCGGGTCGAACACGATCACTTCGTCGCCGCTGCGGACGATGGCCTGGATAGCGCTGAACAGGCCCTCGGTCGCGCCCGTGCACACCGTGATTTCGGTATCCGCATCGAGTTCGCGACCCTGCATCCGGGCCGTCTTCTCCGCGATGGCATGCCGCAGCGACGGCACGCCGCTCATCGGCGCGTACTGGTTGGCTCCGCTGCGCAGGTAGTGGTCGATGCGATCGATGAGTTCGGCAGGCGGCTCGAAGCTCGGGAAGCCCTGCGACAGGTTGATGGCCTTGCAGTCGTTCGCCAGCTGGCTCATGACCGCGAAGATCGTCGTACCGACGTCGGGTAGCTTGCTGGTGACCGGGCTTCTCATACGCGGGCGACAATGACACCGACATAATCGCGCTGTCAAACCGCGTCTCTTTTCAGCGGCATTCGCCACCGAATTCCGTTAGGCTTGTGCGCTACAAGAACAATGAGGGGGGTAACCATGGACAGACGACGTTTTCTGCAGTCTTCGCTTGCGGCCGGTATGACGGCCGCGTTGCCGGCATCAGAGGCCTACGCGGCGCTGCAGGCGCTTACACAGGTGAGTGGCGACATTCGTGCGGTCACCGGCGATCGAAAAGAGATTTCCCTGGAACAGGCGGCAGTGCAGGAGCTTGCCGACAGCCTGCATGGCCGGGTCCTGTTGCCGGGTAACGACGGCTACGATATCGCGCGGCGCGTGCTCAATGCGTCGATCGACAAGCATCCGGCACTGATCGTGCAACCGTCCGTCGCCGCGGACATCCAGAACGCGGTCACGTTTGCGAGGGAGCGCAACCTGCTGCTCGCGGTCAAGTGCGGCGGCCACAGCTACGCCGGCAAGTCGACCTGCGACCACGGTATGCAGATCGATCTGTCCACCTACCGGCACTGCCGTGTCGATCCGCGCTCGCGCACGGCGTACGTCGCGGGCGGCAGTCTGCTCGGCGAACTCGATCACGAGGCGATGGCGCACGGCCTGGTGACCACGGCCGGTACCGTGTCTCATACCGGTGTCGGCGGACTCACCCTGGGCGGCGGTTTCGGACGTCTCGCGCGGCGCTTCGGCCTCGCACTCGACAACCTGAAAGCCGTCGACATCGTCACGGCCGACGGCCGCTTGCTGCACGCGAGTGCCGATGAGAATCCCGACCTGTTCTGGGCAGTGCGCGGCGGCGGCGGTAATTTCGGCGTAGTCACGTCGTTCGAGTTCCACCTGCACCCGATGCAGCGCACCGTCGTCGGCGGCGAGATGATCTGGCCGCTGGAGAAAGCCCGGGAGGTGCTGCGGTTCTACGCGGACTTTGCGCTGGACGCACCGGACGAGCTGTATTGCGATGCTTACATGCAGGCGACGATGACGGGCGAAGGCAACGGTGTCGGCCTGCACGTGTGTTATTCCGGGCCCGAGTCGGAGGCCGAGAAGGTGCTTGCGCCGATAAAGAAGCTCGGCGATCCCGTCCTGAACACGGTGGCGGCCGTCGATTACGTCGCCATACAGAAGAGCTGGGACAACTCCGATCCGCGCAATACGGGTGAATACCTGAAGTCGGGCTTCATCAACGACTTTCCGCAGTCCATTGCCGATGCGCTGATCGACGGTTTCGATGCGGATCCGGGGCGCAACACGACGGTGTTCTTCCAGCATTCCGGCGGCGCGATTGGCCGCGTCCCGGTCGAGGCAACCGCGTTTGCGCATCGCAAGTCGCAGGCGAACATGTTCGCCGTGGTCAGCTGGCCGCTCGACGCGGATCGCACGCCGCATGTCGATTACGTTCGTTCGTACTGGAAGGAACTCGAAGCGGCAACGGACGGCTACTACACGAACGAAGTCGCCAGCGAGCCGCAGGCGCAGGTCAACAAGAACTACCAGGGCAATTTCCCGCGCCTGTTGCAGGTGAAGAAGAAATACGACCCGGACAACCTGTTCCGGCTGAACGCGAACATCGCGCCGGCGTAGGGCGGTTCACTGCGCGGACCAGCCGCCGTCGACGGGCAGGATCGCGCCGGTTATGGACGCAGCGGCGTCGCCGCATAGGAAGATCACCATTGCGGCGATTTCGTCGATCTGGATGAACTTCTTCGTGGGCTGCGCGGCGAGCATGACGTCGCGCACCACCTCCTCCTCGGTGATGCCGCGCGCCCGTGCCGTGTCCGCGACCTGGCCCGTTACGAGCGGGGTTTCCACGTAGCCGGGCGCGATGGAATTCACGGTGATGTTCTGCTGTGCGAGTTCGAGGGCAACCACCTTCGTGAGCCCGGCGACGCCGTGCTTCGCGGCGACATAGGCCGCTTTGTAAGGCGACGCGACGAGGGCGTGCAGCGACGCTATATTGACGATACGGCCCCACCCGGCAGCGAGCATGTGCGGCGTGGCCGCACGGATCGTGTGGAACGACGACGACAGGTTGATGGCGATGATGTCGTCCCATTTATCCGGCGGGAAGTCCTGTATCGGCGAGACGAACTGGATGCCCGCGTTGTTCACGAGTATGTCGATGCCGCCGAAGGTGCCGACGGCGTCGTCGACCATTGCCGCTATCTCGCCGGGCCGGATCATGTTCGCAGGCGAGAAGACCACGTCGCCCGGCCCGGCTGCCGCAACGGACTGAACCGCGGCATCGATCTGCGCCCGGTCGCCGAGGCCATTCACCATGACGTTGGCGCCCGCCGCCGCGAGCCTGCGCGCGATGCCCAGGCCGATGCCGCTCGTCGAGCCCGTCACTAGCGCGGATTTTCCTGCAAGGAATTCGTTGTCGGCAGTGCTCATGTTGCTCACGCCCGTTGCCTTCATTCTTCCCAGTCACTGGCCAGGCGCTTCGCGCTGACCAGGAAGAGAATAGCAGCAACCAGGTAAAAGCTCGTACCCGTCAATATGGCGTAGCGCAGCGCGTCGTCGCCGAAGCGGGCCTCGAGGTTGTCGGAGATGAGGCCGAGCGCGACCGTGCCGGCGCCGATGCCGATCAGGTTGTTGATGAACAGGAAGATGGCGGACGCCGTGGCGCGCATCGTCGGCGGCACGACATGCTGGATCGCCGAGAGCACCGGGCCGAGCCAGGCGAGTCCGAGACCGGTCGGAATCAGCAGGGCAAAAAACGTCATCGTCAGGTTCGGCGACAGTATCGCCAGCACATAGAGCGGAATCGTGGCGAGGAATGCGATGGCCGGGATGATGACGTAGTTGCCGCGCTTGCCGGCCCCGAAACGGTCCGCCATGTAGCCGCCCGCCCAGGTGCCGGCGATGCCGCCGATCAGCAGGATCGAGCCGAACACCACCGACGCCTCGAGCAGTTCCAGGCCGAAGCTGCGCACGAAGAAGGAGGGCAGCCAGAAGAACAGGCCGTAACCCATCATCGACGAGGCAGCCGCGCCCAGCGAGATGGTCCAGAAACTCGGTTTCTTCGCAAGCAGCTGGATGATCTGTTTGAGGGTCGGGGGCGGCGCGTCCGGCCCCCTGGCGTCGTACTGGCCGCGAGGCGGTTCCGCCACGGTCAGCTTGAATAACGGCGCCACCAGGATGCCGGCTATGCCGACGGCAAAGAACGCGAAGCGCCAGTCGATCTTGGATGCAATGTAGCCGCCGAACAGGATGCCGAGCGCGCTGCCTATCGGGATGCCGAAGGAATAAACGCTGAGCGCGCGGGCGCGCTGGTGCGACGGGAAGTAGTCCGAGATCAGCGAGTAAGCCGGCGCCACGCCGCCCGCTTCGCCGACGCCCACGCCGAGGCGGGCGAGAAACAGCTGCCAGAAATTCGTTGCCAGCCCGCAGGCGGCGGTCATGCCGCTCCAGATCGTGAGCGCCGCGGTCATGATCCAGGTGCGGTTCCAGCGGTCGGCCAGCATCGCGACGGGGATGCCGAGGCCGGTGTAGAAAAGGGCGAAGGCGAGGCCGCCCATCAGGCCCAGTTGCGTGTCGGTCAGGCCGAGGTCCGCCTTGATCGGCACGGCGAGGATGCCGACGATCTGGCGGTCGATGAAATTGAAGGTGTAGACCACCACCAGAATGAACATGACATAGGCGCGGTACGCCGGCGACTTCGGATCCATTCTCATGGCGCTGCCTCGTGCAGGACTGAAGGGTGCGACGGGCCGGAAGAGGGGGAGCTCCCGGCCCGTCGCGGGACGATCAGAATACGTATTCGACCGTCGCGGTTACAGTCTGCGGCGGGCCGTAGAAGGCCGTGACGTTACCTTCGAGGCCCAGGGCCGGGAAGTTATAGCCGGCAACCTTGTATTCCTCGTCGCCGAGATTCCTGCCGTGCAGGCCGAGACGCCAGTGACCGTCGTCGTCTTCCCAGACGATGCTGAGGTCGAACAGCGTGAAGGCCTCCTGGTCCAGCAGCTCGACAGGGAACTCGAACTGGCTCGCATCGTCGCGATACGCGAATGACGGGATGAAGAAGAACTGCCCGCCATTACCGAACAGCGACAACGGGCGCTCGTAGGTCAGCGAGCCGCTCACGGTCCACTCCGGCGTGTTCTGGAACACCGCCTGGTCCGAGATGTCCTGCCCGAATGCATCGATGAACTGCGTGTACTCGGCGTCGAGCCAGCCGACGGCCCAGCGGAACGACCAGTTGTCGTTGGCCTGCAAGCTGCCCTCGAATTCGATGCCGGGGAGTTCCGCGGCGCCGGCATTGGTCGTGACTCCTGTGAAGTCATCCTCGATACCGTCGCCGTTGGTATCGACACCGATGGAACCGGGGACCTGCACGTCCTCGTAATCCGCGAAGAACACGGCGACGCTGGACATCAGCCGGCCATCGAGCGCGTTCGCGCGCCAGCCGAGCTCGTAGGACGTCACCGTCTCCGGCAGGAACTGCATGAACTCGAAGATCTCGTCGTCCGAGACCACGCCGTCCCCGTCCAGGTCGGGCGCGGCCGAGGTTTGGCCGCGCGGGTCGAAGCCGCCGCCCTTGAAGCCCTGGGCATACGCGAAGTAAATGCTGTTCTCGTCACTCGGCGTCCAGGTGACGGAGGCGCGCGGCGTGAACTCGGTCCACTCGTCGCTGCCGTTGAAGTCGGACGTCGTAGAAAGTACCTGCGCCGTGCCGCCGAACGTCGGTGACAGGCCCGTGCAGGTCGGGTCGAACCCGGGCAGCGGCTCCGGCGGGCACCAGAAGTTGCGCCTGAGAACGACCGACGAGCGCTCGTCGGAGGTGTAGCGGCCGCCGACCGAGATGCTCCAGTAGTCGCTGAGGTCATAGGAGAAATCGGCGAATACCGACCAGGTCGTCGTGTCCACGTCGCCGACGGTGTTCGCGTTCAGGCCCGGGGCGCCGATGATCGGCCCGAGCTGCGCCAGGATGACGTCGAAATCGTTGAACGCGTTGGCATCGAGGTAGTAATAGCCCATGACGCCGCTGAGGCGGTCGCCGTTGAAGAGCAACTGCAGTTCGGTCGAGAACTGCTCGTTCTGGTAGGTCACGGGAACGTCGAGGTCGGCGACCGCCAGGCTGTCGAAGTCGATCGGCGACCAGGTCTCGTCCTCGCGGTCGGCGATGATGGCCTTCGCGGTCCATGCATCGTTGATTTCCCACTCGGCGAGCAACGAGATGCCGGACATCTCGACTTCCTGCTCGGGCACGTTCAGCCCGCCGCGGGTGTCGAAAACGTCATCGAGGACGGGCGCGTCCGATACGTTGGCGTCCGTGAGCCGATGCCCGAACTTCGGGCTGGAATCGTCCTGCGTGTAGTCGCCGGAGAGCCGCAGGAACACGCTGTCCGTCGCGTCCCACTCGATGGTACCGCGGAAGCCCAGTACGTCCTTGTCGTACTGCTCGGTGCCCAGCGTCAGGTTGTCGCCGTAGCCGTCGCGCGTGAATGCGGCGACCGTGCCGCCGACGCGGAAGCTGTCGGTGAGCGGCATCGAGCCCGTGACCAGGCCGTCGAGCTGGCCGTAGCTGCCGGCGGAGCCTCGTACGCGCAGCATCGGGTCGGCCTCGAGGCGACGCGTCACGTACTTGATCGCGCCGCCGATCGTGTTGCGGCCGTACAGCGTGCCCTGCGGGCCGCGCAGCACTTCGATGCGCTCGACTTCGTACAGGTCGAGCACGGCCGCATGCGGCCGGTTGAAGTACACGTCGTCGACGTACAGGCCGACGCCGGATTCGAAGCCCGCGACCGGGTCCTGCTGGCCGACACCGCGGATGAATGCCGTCAGGGTCGTGTTCGTGCCGCGCGAGACTTCCAGCGTCACGTTCGGGCTCTGCTTCGCGACATCGATGATGTCGACCGCGCCCACGCGCTCGAGATCGACGCCGCCGAGCACGGAGATCGACAGCGGAACATCCATCAGCGATTCCTCGCGACGGCGTGCCGTGGTTACGACGATCTCGTCGATTGTCTTGTCGGCGCCGTCCTGCTGCGCATGCGCGGGACCGGCCACCGCGAACAGCGACAGGGCCGCCGCCAGGCCGGTGCCGACGACAGCTGCTGCCTGCCGGTCCGGGTTGATGGGAATGGTGGTGTCTTTGAACATATCAGCCCCCTTGGTGCTCGATGCACGGATGAAGTTAGTCATTACTCGGTTGCTCCAGCCCGCCGGCAAAGTCGGCGAGCGTTTGATTGAATCGTTGCGGCTCTTCGAGGTGCGGTGCATGACCCGACTCCGCGAAGCACACGCGCCGCGAATGCGGGATGTGTTCGTCCATCCAGGCCGCCGCTTCCTCGGTGTAGATCTGGCTGAGTGCGCCGTAGGTGATCAGCGTGGGGATGTCGAGCGATTGCACGGTAGCGACGAAATCGGCGTGAACCAGTGCGTGCCAGAGGCCCGTCATCGACTCGAGGTCGTTGTCGGCGACGAGCCCGAGCATCGCGTCGATGAGTTCGCGCCGCTCGATGGCCTTGCCGTCGGCGAAGACCATCGGCACGTAGGCTCGAGTGAATGCGCGCCAGTCGTCGCGCATCTTCGACAGGTCGATATCGATATCGTAAAGGTGCGTGCCGGCACGCAGTCCATGCTGCCAGCCGGCGCCGTTCAGGACTCTCGGTACCATGTCGATCGTCACTATTCCCCTGATGCGCTCGCGCTGCGGCCCCTCTGCCGCCTGCCACGCGACCAGCGCGCCCATCGACCAGCCGACAAGGATGACGTCCGAGAGGTCCAGCGCGACGAGGAGTCGTTCCAGGTCGCCGGCGAGGGTGTCGATGCCGTCGCCTTCTTCGAACCGCTGCGAATTGCCGTGCCCGCGCATGTCCGGGACAATGACCCGGTAACGGTCGGAAAGCTCACGCCGCTGTATGGCGAAGGCCTCCTTGCCGAGGCTCCAGCCATGCCGGCACCCCCGGGCCGGCCCGCGGCCCTGGTCATCGCAGTCGAGCGTTCCCCCGCCGTTCAGTTGTAGGGTCGCCACGCTCCGCCGCTTGCTGTCTGTGTGACGGAACGGCCATTCCCTTGGCAGGAAAGCCAGCCCGTATCGATGCACAATCACTTGTCGAGTCGCGGCCGAGTATGCAATATT
>DATIUU010000263.1:0-8574 GCA_035466635.1 Woeseiaceae bacterium | reverse complement strand
CGCTCCATCGTAGCCTCCGTTGCGCCAAGCGATCTGGCTCGTGTAGTCAATAGTCGCCAGACAGGGGTGCAATCCGCATGCCAACCGATTTCGCGCGGTCTCGATTTTTTTGCAATTATATTTTTCAATAAGTTATCGAGTTTTATTAAAGTAATAAGTAATAAAAATCCGGCGTTCGAGTGTCAGGATGTGACGCTGGAGTCGTGTAAAAAGCGACAGTCGATTGACATAAAACGGGCGCCTTACAGCGGCCACACGACGAGAATCATCGGTACCGAGACGAGCACGATGAGGATCTCGAGCGGCAGTCCCATGCGCCAGTAGTCGCCGAACTGGTAGCCCCCGGGACCCATGATCAGCGTGTTGTTCTTGTGACCGATGGGGGTCAGGAACGCGCACGATGCCGCGACCGCCACGCCCATGAGGAAGGCGTCCGGATTGGCGTCCAGCCGGTCGGCGATCTCGATGGCGATGGGCGCCGCGATGACCGCCGTCGCCGTGTTGTTCATCACGTCCGACAAGGTCATGGTCACGACGATCAGCAGCGCCAGCACCATCACCGGCGACACGTTGCCCGTCAGGCTGAGGATCGTGTCGACGATGAGCGTCGATCCCCCGGTCGCCTCGAGGGCGCCGCCGATCGGTATCATGGATCCCAGCAGGACGATCACCGGCCACTCGATCGCCGTGTAGATCTCGCGCAGCGGCACGATATTGAGCAGCGCGTACGCCGCGACCACGCAGCCGAGCGCGATCGGCAGGTAGACGAGGCCCGCACTCGCGGCCGCGATCGCCGCGACGAATATCGCGACCGCCTGCCACACCCTGTGGCGCTGGACGACACGCTGCCCGCGGTGTGCGAGCGGCAGGAGCCCGAGCTGGCCCGTGACGTCGGCCAGGCGCTCCTCCGGACCCAGCAACAACAGCACGTCGCCGGGCTGCAGGGTGACCTTGCGGACGTTTTCCCGGAAGCGCTTGCCCGCGCGCGATACGCCGACCAGCGCCACCCGGTAGCGGTACAGCAGGCGGATGGACATCGCCGAGCGGCCGGAGAGCCGCGAGGATTCCGGCACCACCACCTCCACGAATTCGAGGTCGCCGTCTTCGAGCACCCCCTCGGATTTGCCGACGTACTCGAGCTCCAGCGCGCCCAGCGCCTCGTCGAGACTCTCGGGGTTCGCCTCGATGACGAGGACGTCATCCGCCTCGATCGTGGCGACCCGCGCGAGCCCCGGCAGCCGCCTGCCCTTCCGGGTCAGGCCGACGATCTCGATGTCGCTTTTCGCGGCCAGGTCGTCGAGGTCACGGACGCGCTTGCCGATCACCGCCGAACCCTCCGGCACCCGGACCTCCGAAATGTAGTCGGAGATATCGAAGAGGTCGGCCTGCGCCTCGCCCGAGGTGCGCGAAGCCGGCAGCAGGCGCCAGCCGATCAGCGTGACGTACGCGACACCGACCGCGGCACACGCGATGCCGACGGGGGCGAAGTCGAACATCTTGAAGGGCTCGCCCAGCGCATCGTTGCGAAATTCCGCAATGACGATGTTCGGCGGCGTGCCGATCAGCGTGATCATGCCGCCGAGAATGGATGCAAACGACAGTGCCATGAGCGACAGGGACGGGCTGCGGCCGCTCTTCTTCGCGGCCTGCAGATCGAGCGGCATCAGGAGTGCGAGCGCCGCCACGTTGTTCATCACGGCCGACAGGGACGCCGCGAGCCCGGACATGATGCCGATGTGCGCCGAGAGCTTGCGCGACGAGTCGATCACGTAGCGCGCCAGGAGCTCGATGACGCCCGAATTGGACAGGCCGCGGCTCACGATCAGTACCAGCGCGATGATGACGGTGGCCGGATGGCCGAAGCCCGAGAAAGCCTCGGCGATCGGCACGACGCCCGTGAGCAGTGCCGCCATCAGCGCGATGAAGGCCACCAGGTCGTAACGCCAGCGTCCCCAGATGAGCATCACGAATACGAGGACGAGTATGACGAACAGGATTGCTTGCTGCGGTGTCATCGTCTTCCCTGCACTACAGGACACCGTGACGATACGCTATTCGTTACCCGAAAGGCACGCCAGCAGCCTGTCGGACCCAGGGCATCGTCAAGAGGCGCGTGGGAATCGAGGACGAACGGCAATATGGACCGATTCCCATCCGCCGCAGTAGATGACCCTGAATCCGACAGGCTGCTACGATCACGCCATGGGCTTCGTCGTCATGGTCGTGTTGTTGCTCGCACTGGTTTTCGGGCCCGGCATCTGGGTGCGCAGGGTGATCGAGCGGTACAGCAATCCGCCGGACCGGTATTCGGGTACCGGCGCGCAGCTGGCGCGTCACCTGCTCGACCGTCTCGGCCTGCAGCACGTCGCCGTCGAATCCACCGACCAGGGCGACCATTACGACCCGCAAGCCAAGGCGGTCCGACTGACGCCCGACAAGTACGACGGCCGTTCGCTCACCGCGATCACGGTCGCCGCCCACGAGGTGGGACATGCCATCCAGGACCACCAGGGTTACGGGCCGCTGCGGCTGCGCACCTACCTCGTCCGCGCCGCACGCCCCGTCGAGCGCATCGGTGCCGGCGCCCTGATGGTGGCGCCTTTCGTCGGCGCCCTCACCCGCGTGCCGAGTATCGGCATCATCATGTTCCTGGCCGGGTTCTTCACGCTGGCCACCTCGACCCTGGTGCACCTCGCCACGCTGCCCACGGAATTCGACGCGAGCTTCAAGCGCGCCCTGCCGCTGCTCGACGAACAGCGGGTCCTGAAAAAGGCCGACCGCCCGCATGCCCGTCGCCTGCTCACGGCGGCGGCGCTGACCTACGTCTCGGCGTCGCTGATGAGCCTGCTCAACATCGCCCGCTGGTGGGCCCTCGTGCGCCGCTAGGCGCCGGCCGGGGCCGGCGCCCGCGCCCCGGCCATTGAAAACCGGGCAGCGGCCGCCATTTCCCTGCCTGGCGGGCAATAGCCTTGGAAATTACTGGTTTAGGGGCGGCAGCGCTGCTATTATCCGCGCCCGAAAGCCGCTCTGGACCGGGATCTGGCGCAACGATAGACGCCCGCAGGCACTCGCCGGACGGTACTGAACACAGGCACCCACCCTGATCGACCGAGCTCCATGTTCTCTGGCATGCCGAGAGTGACGTCATACGAATATACGGGGGTGGGTGCGTTTTAATTGGACATAGCTGAAGAATTGACATGAAAGACCTTAGCACCTACAGAAACATCGGCATTTTTGCCCACGTCGACGCCGGCAAGACGACGACGACCGAACGCATCCTCAAACTCACCGGCAAGATCCACCGGACGGGCGAAGTGCACGACGGCGAAGCGACGACCGACTTCATGGAGCAGGAACAGGAGCGCGGCATCACGATCCAGTCGGCCGCGACCAGCTGCGAGTGGAACAAGCACCGCCTGAACATCATCGACACCCCGGGGCACGTGGATTTCACCATCGAGGTGTACCGCTCCCTCAAGGTCCTCGACGGTGGCGTGGGCGTGTTCTGCGGTTCCGGCGGCGTGGAGCCGCAGTCCGAGACCAACTGGCGCTATGCCAACGACTCGGAAGTCGCGCGCGTGATTTTCGTCAACAAGCTCGACCGTATCGGCGCGGACTTCTATCGCGTCGTCAAGCAGATCGAGGACGTACTCGCCGCCAAGCCGCTGGTCATGACGCTGCCGATTGGCGTGGAGGACAACTTCAAGGGCGTCGTCGACGTGCTCGAACGCAAGGCCTGGGTCTGGAGCGGCCGCGACGATCCCGACGATTACGAGATCACGGACGTACCCGAGGACATGCAGGACCTCGTCGAAGAGTGGCGTGAGAAGCTGATCGAGACGGCCGTCGAGCAGGACGACGATCTGCTGGAGCAGTACCTCGAGGGCAGCGAGCCCTCAGTCGAGGACCTGAAGCGCTGCGTCAGGAAGGGCACGATCAAGCTTGACTTCTTCCCGACCTATTGCGGCTCTGCCTTTAAAAACAAAGGTATACAGAATGTTCTTAATGCAGTAGTTGACTATCTGCCGAACCCGACGGAGGTCACACCGCAACCCGAGGTCGATCTCGAAGGACACGAGACCGGCGGTTTCGCGATCGTCGATCCGGACAAGCCGCTGCGCGCCCTCGCCTTCAAGATCATGGACGACCGCTACGGTGCCCTGACCTTCACGCGCATCTATTCCGGCAAGATCAAGAAGGGCGACAGCGTGCTGAATACGTTCACGGGCAAGACCGAGCGCATCGGCCGTATCGTCGAGATGCACGCGAATTCCCGTGAAGAGCGCGAAAGCGCCCAGGCCGGCGATATCGTGGCACTGCTGGGCATGAAGAACACCCGCACCGGCCACACGCTCGCGGACCCGAACAACCCGGCAACGCTCGAACCGATGGTGTTCCCGGATCCCGTGATCTCGGTTGCCATCCGGCCGAAGGACAAGGGCGCGAACGAGAAGATGGGCGTTGCACTCAACAAGATGGTGCAGGAAGACCCGTCCTTCCAGGTCGCGACGGACGAAGACTCCGGCGAGACCCTGATCAAGGGCATGGGCGAACTGCACCTGGACATCAAGGTGGACATCCTGCGGCGCACCCACAAGGTGGAAGTCGAGATGGGCAAGCCGCAGGTCGCTTACCGCGAGACCATCACCAGGATGATCGAAGACACCTACACCCACAAGAAGCAGTCCGGCGGTTCGGGCCAGTACGGCAAGATCGAGTACCGCATCGAGCCTGCCGGCACGAACGAAGGCTACGTGTTCGAGTCGCTCGTCACCGGCGGCAACGTGCCGCGTGAATACTGGGGCGCGATCGAGAAGGCGTTCAGGGGCTGCATGTCCGAAGGCACGCTGGCGGGCTACCCCTTGCTGGACGTGAAGTTCACGCTGCTGGACGGTGCCTACCACGCGGTCGACTCGTCGGCACTCGCCTTCGAGATCGCCACGCGGGCGGCCTACCGGCAGTCGGTACCCAAGGCGGGCCCGCAGTTGCTGGAGCCGATCATGAAGGTGGACGTGTTCTCGCCGGACGACAATGTCGGCGACGTCATCGGCGACCTCAACCGCCGCCGTGCCATGATCAAGTCGCAGGACGCCGGCGCCACGGGCGTGCGCGTCAAGGCGAATGCGCCGCTGGCCGAGATGTTCGGCTACATCGGCCACCTGCGGACACTGACCTCGGGCCGCGGCCAGTTCTCGATGGAGTTCTCGCACTACTCACCGTGCCCGCAGAACGTCGCCGAGGTCGTGATCAAGGAAGCGCAGGAGCGCAAGGCCAGGAAGTAACGGCCGCTCGCTCCGCGCCTGTAAGGGCGGTTCTCGAGCCGCTATAACGGCCCCGGCCGCAGCGCAAGACGATCAGGCCCCCGCGGACGGGATCCGCGGGGGCTTTCTTTTTTGCTGGTAGAACGCGTCGATACTGAAGATCGCGACGGCCGCCCAGATGCAGCCGAAACAGACGATGTGGGCCGGCGTCAATACTTCGCCGTAGAAGATGCCGACGATGAATTGCAGCGTCGGCGCGATGAACTGCATGAAGCCGATGACGGTCAGTGTCAGGCGGCGCGCGGCGATCGCGAACATCAGCAGCGGCACCACGGTAAGCGGCCCGGCGAGCACCAGCAGCAACGACAGGGACACGCCGCCGGCTGCGAACTCCGCCTGCTGTGACAGCAGCAGCCACCCCAGCCACGCCACCGCGAACGGGAACAGGAGCAGCGTCTCGATGAACAGGCCGGGCATCGCACCGACGGCAACCTGCTTGCGAATCACCCCGTACAGCGTGAACAGGAGCGCCAGCGAGACCGCGACAAACGGGAACTGGCCGCCCTCGAGCGTCAGGTAAGACACGCCGACGGCCGCCAGCACGATGGATATCACCTGCGGCCGCCGCAGGCGTTCCTTGAGAAACACCACGCCCACGAGCACGTACATGAGCGGGTTGATGTAGTAGCCGAGGCTCGCCTGCAACACCTCTTCCTGCTGTACCGCCCAGATGTAGATCAGCCAGTTCGCGGAAATGAACAGCGCCGCGAGGGCCAGCCAGAATACCGTGGACGGCGATGCAAAGGCCTGCCGGAATTCGGGCCACTGCCTGCGAACGTACAGGATCAGCGCACCGAATGGCACGGCCCAGATGATGCGGTGTGTCAGCACCTCGGTCGGCGGCACTGCCTGCACGAGCTTGAAATAGACCGGGAAGACGCCCCACAGCAGGTAGGCGATCAGCGCCGACAACATGCCGTCACGGCTCGAGGAACGGTCTTCGGCGTCGTTCGCGATGCGGGTCAAACGGACGATTCCGTATCCCCGGTGCGTCCGAGCAGGAGTCCCCACAGGCGACGGCACTGGGCGAAAAAGTCGAGTTGCAGCATGAACAGCGCCGGGACCAGGAACAATGTAATGACCGTCGCGAACACGATGCCGAAACTGAGCGAGATCGCCATCGGGATCACGTACTGCGCCTGCAGGCTGCCTTCCAGCATGATCGGCATCAGGCCCGCGGCCGTGGTAACCGACGTCAGGACAATGGCGCGGAAACGCCTGGTGCCCGATTCGATGATGGCCTGCTTGAGCGGCGTGCCTTCCTTGAGCGCGTTGTTCACGAAATCGACCATGATCAGGCTGTCGTTGACGACGACGCCCGCGAGCGCGACAAGGCCGAACAACGAGAACATGCTTACCGCCTCGCCCATGATCAGGTGGCCGAGCACCGCGCCGATCGCGCCGAACGGTATCACCGACATGATGACGATCGGCTGGCTGTAGGAGCGCAACGGGATCGCGATGAGCGCGTAGATGAGGCACAGCGCCGCGATCGCGGCGAGCGCCAGGTTGCCCACGAAGTCGGCTTCCTCGCGGCTCGCGCCCTCCAGGCCGTAGCCGACGCTCGGGTAGCGGGCCAGCAATCCCGGGATGTAGTCGTCGGAGATCGACCTGATGACTTTCGCGGGCTCGACGATTTCCGGGTCGATATCCGCCGACACGGTTACGGTGCGCTTGCGATTCAGGCGCGTGATCGTCGAGTAGCCCTTGCCGAACGACATTTCGGCAACGGATGCGAACGGCACCTCGTCGCCCGCCGGCGTGCGGATACGCATATTCTCGAGATCGGCGACGGACCTGCGCTCCTCGATGGGATACCGGACCATCACCTTGAGTTCGTCCTTGCCGCGCTGAATGCGTTGCGCTTCCTCGCCATAGAACGCCTGCCGTACCTGCCGGCCGAGTGCCGACATCGTCAGCCCGAGCGCTTCGGCCTGCGGCTTGATGCGCAGGCGAATCTCCTCTCCGCCGCTCGTCGACGAGTTACGAATATCGTAAACGCCCTGGAACTCGGCCAGCCTGGCTTCGAGCTCCGTGGCCGCTTTCTCGAGCGCGACGTTGTCGGAGCCGCTCAATTCGAAGCTCAGCGGCGGCCCGCCGCCGATGTGATCCGCGTCCGTGAACGTCAGCTCCTTGATGCCGGGAATCTCGCCGACCCGCTCGCGCCAGCGTTCGCTGATGTCGTCGCCATTGAACGGCCGGTTTTCATCCTGGGGCAGCTCGACGAAGATCATGCCGCCCGTGTCGCCCTGCGTGAACGCCCCGACATGCCGCAGCATCGGCAGCGTATCCGGATTCTCGGCAACGTATTCGCGATTCATGTCGCGGACAGCGCGCTCGATTCGTTCGAGCGCGGCGTTGCGAGCCTCCGGCGCGGTGCCGGTTTCCATCTCGAGCTGCAACCGCACGAAATCGCTGGGCACTTCGGGAAACAGCACCACTCGCACCAGTGAGCTGTACAAGAGGCCCACGCAGATGATCATCAGCGCGAAGAAGATCGTCACGGTGAGGCCCCGCGCCTCGACAGCCTTGGCCAGCAACGGCTGGTAGTGATTTTCGATCAGGCCATGCAGGCCATGTTGCACATGCCGCTGCAGCTTGGTGAAAAACCGCGGTATCGACTCCAGCATCGAGATTTCACGCTGCGGATGGAACAGGTCGTCCTCGTCGATCGGCGAGATGCGTGCTCTGGCGAGATGCGCGGGGAGAATCAGCTTCGATTCGACCAGCGAAAAGAACAGGCACAGGATGACCACCATCGAGATGGCCTCGAAAAACGGCGCGACAATGCCGCCGACGAACAGCATCGGCGCAAAAGCCGCCATGGTCGTGAGCACGCCGAATGTCGCCGGCACCGCGACACGATGGGCGCCGCGAATGACGTTGTCGAGCGTGTGTCCCTTGGCGCGGATCTCCGTGTAGATGCTCTCGCCGATGATGATGGCGTCGTCGACGACGATGCCGAGCACGATGATGAAGCCGAACAGGCTCATCATGTTGATCGTCACCGGCCACGGACCCAGCGGCATGAGTGCCAGCGTACCGAGAAACGCCACGGGAATACCCACCACTACCCAGCCCGCGATCTTCATGCGCAGGAACAGCGACAGGGCGATGAACACCAGCAGCGCTCCCTGCAGCATGTTCTTGGTCATCATCTCCAGGCGGCCGCGCAGGTAGTGGGAACGATCGATCCAGATGTCGATCGACACGCCGTCCGGCAGCGTCGCGGACTTTTCGTCGACGTACT
>DATIUU010000262.1:0-5254 GCA_035466635.1 Woeseiaceae bacterium | reverse complement strand
CTTCGGCCACGCCTGGGCGCAGCTTGTCTACGAGAACCAGGTGCGGCGTTTCCCGGACATGCGGCCGCTGATTATGATGCGTTCCGGCTTCGCCGGCTCGCAGCGCTACGGCATGGTGCCATGGACCGGCGACGTCGACCGTTCCTGGGGCGGGCTCAAGCCGCAGGTGGAGCTGTCGCTGCAGATGGGCCTGCTCGGGCTCGCCTACACCCACTCGGACCTGGGCGGTTTCGCGGGCGGCGAGACTTTCGACCGGGAGATGTACATCCGCTGGCTGCAGTACGGCGTGTTCCAACCCGTGTACCGCCCGCACGCACAGGAACACATTGCGCCCGAGCCCGTGTTCCACGATCGCGAGACGCGCCGCATCGTCGGCGACTACATCCGGCTGCGCTATCGGCTGCTGCCCTACGTCTACACCCTGGCCTGGGAAAACAGCACGACGGGTATGCCGCTCATGCGGCCGCTGTTCTTCGAGAACGAAGACGACCCTGCCCTCATCGACCAGAAGGATGCCTACCTGTGGGGAAACGCATTCCTCGTGGCACCGGTCACCGACCCCGGCATCGACACCGTCGACGTCGACCTGCCGCCCGGCGCCTGGTTCGACTTCTGGGACGGCACCCGCTACGAGGGCGGACGGACCGCGAGCGTGGGTGTCACGCTCGAGACAATCCCGGTACTCGTCCGCGCAGGCTCGTTCGTGCCGATGACCGGCGATATACAGACGACCCGCGACTATTCCAGCAGGGAACTCGCGGTGCACTACTACGCCGATGGCAGCGTCGCCCGGTCGACGGGCGTGATGTACGACGACGATGGCGAGAGCCGCACCAGCCTCGCGGATGGCGGCTTCGAACTGCTGCACTTCGCCGCCGATCGCGCCGGCGATACGCTGGCCATTGGCCTCGAACGGTCCGGCGGCCGCTACGCGGGCATGCCGTCGGAGCGCCAGCTGACACTCGTGGTGCACAACTGGGAAAGCGAGGTGCACTCGGTGCGCTTCGGCGACACGCCGGTGCCGCTGCGCGGCAGGCTACCACGAAACGGCGATGCCGCCGTGTATGACGCGGAGCACAAGCGCCTGAGCATCCGCGTGACCTGGGATCACGCGCCGGCGCTGCTGACCATTGAATGAGGTGACGAGATGAGCGGCAGACTGCAGAAGGCACTGGCATTGACTGCAATCGTCGCGGCGGCCGCTGCGGCCGACGCGCTCGCAGCAGGCCCGGAGGAGGACGTGCGCATGGGCAAGCCCGTGGTTTACCAGGTATTCACGCGGCTCTTCGGCAACAAGGTCACGACAAACGAGCCCTGGGGGACCATCGAGGAAAACGGCGTCGGTAAATTCAACGACTTCACGGACGCGGCACTCGAAGGTATCCGCGAGCTGGGCGTCACCCACATCTGGTACACCGGCGTGCCGCATCATGCCGTCATTCGCGACTACACGGAATTCGGCATCAGCCTCGACGACCCCGACGTCGTGAAGGGGCGCGCGGGCTCGCCGTATGCCGTCAAGGACTACTACAACGTCAACCCGGACCTCGCCGTCGACCCGGCACGGCGGCTCGAGGAATTCGAGGCGCTCGTCGCGCGCACCCACGCCCACGGCATGAAGGTGATCATCGACATCGTGCCGAATCACGTCGCGCGGGGCTACGAGTCACTGTCACGGCCCGACGGCGTCGAGGATTTCGGGGCAAACGACGATACGTCGGTGGAATGGGCACGCGACAACAATTTCTATTACGTCGTCGGCGAGGACTTCGAAGTACCCGAAGCGCCCGACGGCTATGCGCCGCTGGGCGGGGACCCGCACCCGCTCGCCGACGGGTATTTCGCCGAGTCGCCCGCGAGATGGACCGGCAACGGCGCGCGCGCCTCGCAGCCCGGCTTCGACGACTGGTTCGAGACGGTCAAGGTCAACTACGGCGTACGCCCGGACGGCAGCCATGCCTTCGACACGCTGCCGGAGGAGGCGCGTGGCTGGTCCATCGCGGAGCACGCCGCGTTCTGGCGCGGCCGTGACGTGCCGGAAAGCTGGACGAAGTTCCGCGACATCGTGCTGTACTGGACCGCGAAGGGCGTGGACGGCTTCCGCTACGACATGGCGGAGATGGTGCCGGTCGAATTCTGGAGCTACCTGAATTCGTCCATCAAGGCGGTAAACCCCGATGCATTCCTGCTCGCCGAGGTCTACAACCCGTCGCTGTACCGCGACTACATCCGGCTCGGGCGCATGGACTACCTGTACGACAAGGTGGGTCTCTACGACACGTTGAAGCCGGTGATGCAAGGCAGGGAAAGTACCGACGCGATCGCGCCCGTGCACGCAGAGGTGCTCGACATCGAGGAACACATGCTGCACTTCCTCGAGAACCACGACGAGCAGCGGATCGCGAGTGACGCCTTCGCGGGCGATGCGAACAAGGGCCGTCCGGCGATGGTGGTGTCCGCGCTGCTCAGCCGCTCGCCGACCCTGCTCTATTTCGCGCAGGACGTCGGCGAACCGGGCGACGGGGACGCGGGCTTCGGCGACCCGACGCGCACGACGATCTTCGATTACTGGGGCGTGCCGACACACCAGCGCTGGATGAACGGCGGCAGGTTCGACGGCGGCGCGCTCAGCGACGACGAAACACACCTGCGCGACTTCTACAAGCGGCTTTTGAATTTCAGCGCCACGAATCCCGCGATGCAGGGTGAATACGCCGAGATCCACTCGGCCAACCGTGCCGCGAACGACAACTACGACGGCCGGCTGTTCTCGTTCGTGCGCTGGCAGGGCGACGAGCGGCTGATCGTGGTCAGCAATTTCGATGCTGAAAAGTCGTACGAGCTCTACCTGACCCTGCCGCCGGAGGTCGTCAGCGAGTGGCAGCTCGGGCCCGGCCGCTACGTGCTCGACGAGCAGCTCTACGGCGAAAACAACGATCATCTCGTCGTCGATGCGGGCACGGGCACTTTCGGCGTCCGCCTGGCGCCGCTCGAGTCCGTCGTATACCGGGTCGCGCGCCGGGACATCGATCGCTACAGCGGTTTCGAATCGAAATACGTGGACGCGCGCAACGTGGACGTGTGGCTGCCGGACGGGTACGACGCGTCGGACGACCGCTACAGCGTGCTGTACATGCACGACGGCCAGAACCTGTTCATTCCGTTCCAGTCGGACTACAGCGGTGTCGACTGGGGCGTGGACGAGACGCTGCAGCGGCTCGTCGACGACGGTCGAGTGAGGAACACCATTGTCGTCGGTATCTGGAGCACGCCGAAGCGGCGTCTCGAGTACCTGCCGCAGGAGGCATGGGACGCAGCACCCGAGCGCATGCAGGTCTACATCGAGGACAACGAAGGCGGCGTACCCGCGTCGCGCGATTACCTGCGTTTCATCGTCGAGGAACTGAAGCCGTTCATCGACCGTCATTACCGCACCCGCCCGGCGCGCGAGGATACCTTCCTGATGGGCAGCAGCATGGGCGGCCTGATCTCGATCTACGGCATAATCCGCTACCCGGACGTGTTTTCCGCGGCGGCCTGCGTATCCACGCACTGGCCGTTGCACGTGGACCTGGACGAGATGGAAGCGACGCGGCGCTTCATCGCTTTCCTGGAGTCCGCCATGCCGGCGCCCGGCAGCGCACGTTTTTACTTCGACTTCGGCACCGAAGAACTCGACGGCCGCTACGAACCGCACCAGCAGTTAATCGACGACATGATGCGCCGGCTCGGCTACGCCGAGGGTGAAGACTGGGTCACACTGAAATTCGAGGGCGCCGGCCATTCCGAAGTGGCCTGGAACGACCGCGCGGAGGTTCCGCTGCGGTTCCTGTTGCGGCCCCGCGGCGCTGGCCGAATCCAATGAATACGTATTCATTGGATTGCGGACCGGCAGATGCAGGATTAATTTTCGAAGTGCGTGCCGGGACAACAAGAAACCTGGCTCGAAAAGAGTCTCTCAATCCGGCACCACCGTTACTGACACCATGACCCAACCAGTGATCGAACACCCGTCGTCTGCGGGACGCGAAGCAGGCGTGCTCATGCACATCACTTCACTGCCCGGCCCCTGGGGCATCGGTGAGATCGGCGCGCATGCGCGTGCGTTCGTCGACCGCCTGCGCGACATGAAACTGTCCGTCTGGCAGTTCCTGCCGACCGGGCCGACCGCCTACGGCGATTCGCCCTACCAGGCGCTGTCCACCTTCGCGGGCAACGAAATGCTCATCGACATCGGCGGGCTGGTAGAGCTCGGCTTGCTGGCAGAGAGCGAGGTCGCCGCACTGACCGGGCTGCCCGCAGACTGCGTCGATTACGGCGCCCTGATACCGCTCAAGAGCTGCCTGCTCAACCTGGCCGCCGAACGATTCGAGGTTGCAGCCGGCGACGACCTCAAGGCCTTCTACGCCGCTTTCCTCGAAGAGAACGACGAACGATGGCTGAACGACTACGCCGTGTTCAGGATCCTCAAGGCCCTGCACGGTCAGCGTCCCTGGCCCGAGTGGCAACCCGAGTACGCCCGCCGCGAGGCGCGGGCGATGCGTGCAATCGAGGACTCGGCGTCGCGGCAGATCGAGCTGATAAAGATCGTCCAGTGCCTGTTCCGCTACCAGTGGCAGGCATTCAGGTCGTACGCAAACAGTCACGGCATCCGCCTCTTCGGCGACCTGCCGATCTACATTGCGCTCGACAGTGCCGACGCCTGGGCGAATCGCGAGATGCTGCAGGTCGACAGGGACGGGCGGCCCGCACACGTCGCGGGCGTGCCGCCGGATTACTTCAGCGAGGACGGACAGCTCTGGGGCAATCCGCTGTACGACTGGGACTACCACCGCGAGACCGCGTATGCGTGGTGGATAGACCGGCTGCGCGCCTCCGCGGAACTCGTGGACCTGGTGCGCATCGACCATTTTCGCGGTTTCGAGGCGTACTGGTCGGTCCCCGCCGGCGCCGACACCGCGAAGGTCGGCTCGTGGGAACCGGGCCCGGGCGACGGCCTGTTCGAGGCCCTGCGCGATGCGCTCGGCAACCTGCCCATCGTCGCCGAGAATCTCGGCGTCATCACGCCCGAAGTGGAGGCGCTGCGCACGCGCCACGAGATGCCGGGAATGCACGTCCTGCAGTTCGACGTTGTCGACGACGCGATCGACATCCACGATTTCGAAGTGAACTCGGTGACCTACACGGGCACCCACGACAACGACACCACCCTGGGCTGGTTCCGCGGCAGCCCCGGCGATATCCGCACGCAGGA
>DATIUU010000261.1:0-5252 GCA_035466635.1 Woeseiaceae bacterium | reverse complement strand
GCATCTCGTGCCGCTCACCGTGTCGGTGGGCACGGCCCGGCTGTCCGGGCTGACCGTCGTGTTGCCGGAACAGGACGCGGCGAAGGAAGACACCGCGGCCGAGCCGTTCGCGCTCGAGACGCTGCAGCTGCCGTTCGCGCTGACGATAGCGCAGCTCCAGCTCGACCAGGCCAGCGTCGTGTCGGCTGCGGGGGAGCCGCTGGCAAGCATCGATAGCGCATCGTTCGCGGCTCGCTGGCAGGATGCCATCGCCGTGGAGAACCTGGCGTTGGCCATGCCCGGCATCGACGCATCGGGGAACGCCCGGCTGGCGCTGCAGGCGCCCTATGGCATCAGCAGCGATCTGCGCATCCTGGCGCAGCCGGAGAAAACCGGCCTCGGCAAGCCACTGCAGCTGAGCGTGCGCGCCACGGGCCCGCTCGATGCCTTCGACGTCGAGGTCCGCAGCGTCGATCCGCAGGCAACGCTGACCGGAACGCTGGCCGGTATCACGGGTTCGATCCGCTGGGACCTCGTTCTCGAGGTCCCGGCGGCCACCCTGCCCGCCGATGCGCAACTGCCCGAGGTACCGCCCGTGAGCCTGTTCGCCGAAGGCAGCGGCAGCATGACGGCATTCTCGGTGAACGCGACACTGGGCCTCGCGGGCACCGGCTCGACCGCCAGCCTCAGCGCGCACGTCGATATCGAGGACGGCACGCTCGAAGGCGATGTCGACTGGCGCAATGCGCAGTGGCCACCCGCCGGCCCGAATCCCAGGATTGCGAGCCGCCTCGGCCGCCTGGCGGTGTCGGGCTCGCTGGACGACTGGACGATCGACGGCACGGTGCAGCTGTCGGTGCCGGACCTGCCGCCGGGGCGGTTCACGGTTCGCGGCGGCGGTGATCGCGACCACGCGGCGCTGCGCATACTCGAGGGCGCGGTCCTGGGCGGCTCGATCGCCGGCCAGGCGCAATACCGCTGGCGCGAATCCCACCCATGGTCCGCGAATCTCGATCTCGAGAACGTCGAGACGAAGGCCCTGCTCCCCGGCTGGCCGGCAACACTCAGCGGCGAGGTCGATCTGCGCGGGCGGCAGCAGCCGTTCGACGTGACGATCGGACTGCGCGACATCCGCGGAAAATTCCGCGACAAGCCGCTGCAGGCGCACGGCGTCGTCAACGTCCGCGAAAGCACCGTGTCGGCTGATGAACTGTCGGTCACGCACGGCGACAGCTCCCTGCAGTTCGACGGCAGTCCCTACCTCGCGGGCGGCCTGCGCTTTTCCGCCTCGATCCAGGAACTCGGCGACTATGTCGAGGAAGCATCCGGGACGCTGGATGCCAGCGGCGTTGTGTCATTGCTTGCCGGCGAACCCTACCTGGAAATCCGTGCATCGAGCCCGCGGCTCGGCTATCGGGAGGCGGCGATCGTCGACCTGGCGATCGAGGATCGCAGGCGCGACGGCGATGTCATGGCATTCGGGCTCACGGCTTCGCAGGCCGGCTACGGCGAACTTTCGGCGTCGGACCTGCGTATCGATGCCGATGCAAGACGGCAGGTACAGAGCATCGACCTGGCCTTCTCTACCGGCGGCGTTACGACGTCGGCCGGGATTACGGGCCAACTCGATGACTGGACCTCGCCCGAGCGCTGGTCCGGCCAGTTGCGGCAGCTGGAGCTCACGCATGCCGACTTCGCTGCGGCGCTGACGGAACCGGCGGGCATCCACCTGTCGCGACGGCGCACGTCGGTGGAGAAGCTGTGCCTGGCCAACGACATGGGCATCAGTCTCTGCGCGAACGGCGCGTGGAGCAGCGCGATGGGCGTGGACGTCAGCGCCGCGTTGTCCTCGGTTCCTGCCGAACTGCTGAACGCGTTCGTCGAGACCGGCCTGCAGTTCGACCAGGTCCTGAGCGGCGAACTGGACTGGCGCATGACGAAACGGGGCAAGACCTCGGGACGCGTGGACGTCGCGATGACCGCTGGAGCGGTGCTGAGCCGCGCGCGTCCCGACATGCGGCTCGAGACGGGCACCGCCAGCCTGCGCTTCAGGATCGACGGCAAAGGCCTGCGCAGCGGCGTATTGAACCTGCCGCTGCCCGGCCTCGGCCAGGCGGCCGCGAATTTCGAAGTTCTCGACGTCGCCGCCGATGGATCCGGCGAGGTCCGCGGCAACGTCGACGTCGACATCGCCGACATCCGGTTCGTGGAAGCTCTCCTCCCCGTCCTGGACGACACCGGCGGCAGGCTGGCCGCCGAACTCGTCATCGGCGGATCGATCACCGAGCCCACGGTGACGGGCACCGTAGCTCTCGACGACGGCGCCATCAGCTACCTGCCGATCGGGCTCAAGCTGACGCAGTTGTCGCTCGACGCCACACTCTCGGGGCGGGGCGAGATCGAGCTGACCGGGACCTTCCTCGCCGGGGAAGGCCGCGGCACCATCCGGACCCGCACGAACGCGGCGCGGTCCGCGCGCAGGGGGCTGCAGGTCGAGTTGCAGGGGGACAACCTGACGCTCATCGACGTTCCGGACCTCAGGGCCGTTGCCGATACCGACCTCGCTGTCGGCTTCGACGGCAAGACGCTGCAACTCGACGGCCGCGTCGACGTGCCCCATGCCCGGGCCCGGCCCCGCAACATCGGCATCGATCGCATATCGGAAAGCGACGACGTCGTGATTGTGCGCGGAGAACTCCCGGGTGGCGAAGTCACGAGAAGCCGCGACGCCGCATTGCTCATCCAGGGCACGGTGGCGGTCACCCTGGGCGACGACGTCATCGTCGATCTCGATGTGGCGGATGCTTTCGTCACCGGCAGTGCCGCGTTCACCTGGAATGGGCCCCTGATGCCGACCGCGAACGGCCGCTACGTCGTCAACGGGCAAATACTCGCCTACGGCCAGAAGCTCGAAATAGCCGAGGGTGCCGTGCGCTTCCCCAACGTGCCTGCCAACAACCCGTACCTGCGCATCCGCGCCGAACGCGAGATCTTCGGCAATACCGAGGTGCGACGCGCGGGCGTGCTGGTGTCGGGCCCGGCCGCCCGGCCCACCATCGAGGCCTACACCACGCCGCTCACGACCGAAGAACGGGCGTTGACGCTACTCGTCACGGGCAGCGACTTCAATTTCGAGAAAGGTATCGGGGCGTTCGACTTCGGCACCTACATCGCGCCGCGCGTCTTCGTCAGCTACGGTATCGGCCTGTTCGACCAGGACAACATCATACGGGTGCGCTACGACCTGACCGAGGGCTTCGGCATCACGTTGACGTCCGGCGCACGCGACGAAGGCGTCGACCTCAGCTACCGTATCCAAAATTGAGCGGTACGGCGGTTTAGTCTTCGCCCTGCATCGCCTGCTGCTCGATCTTCGCCCAGGAATCCCTGAGCGTGACGACGCGGTTGAACACGCGCGCATCCGCCGAGTCCTCGATAGTGTCCGGGCAGAAGTAGCCGAGCCTTTCGAATTGCACGGCCTCGCCGCCGCGGAGGTCCGCCAGTGACGGTTCCAGCCTTGCCGCGACGGTCTCGAGCGAATCGGGGTTCAGGACGTCCATGAAGTCGTCCGCGGCATTCGGGTTCGGCACCGTGAACAACCGGTCGTAGAGCCGGATGGTCGCCGCCACCGCGTGCGCGGCCGACACCCAGTGAATCGTGCCCTTGACCTTGCGATCGCTGGTGCCCGCCCCGCTGCGCGTATCCGGATCGTAGCTGCAACGCAGCTCGACGACGTTGCCGTCGTCGTCCTTGACCACCTCGTCGCAACGGATGATGTAGGCGCTGCGCAGCCGCACCTCGCCGCCCGGCTTGAGCCGGAAGAACTTGCGCGGCGCCTCCTCCATGAAGTCGTCCTGCTCGATCCAGACTTCCCTCGAGAACGGCACCTCGCGCGTACCGAGTTCCGGACGATTCGGGTGGTTCATCGCCTCCATGGTCTCGACCTGGCCCGCGGGATAATTGGTAAGTACCACCTTGAGCGGCTTCAGGACCGCCATGCGCCGCTCCGCTTCTTCGCCGAGCACTTCGCGAACGCTGTTCTCGAGCACACCCATCTCGATCAGCTTGTCCTTCTTGGTCACGCCGCCTCGCTTGACGAAGTCGCGCAGGGCCGCCGCCGGGTAACCGCGGCGCCGCATGCCGGCGATGGTCGGCATGCGCGGGTCGTCCCAGCCGCTCACCACGCCGTTGGCGATCATCATCCCGAGTTTGCGCTTGCTCGTGATCGTGTAAGCGAGGTTCAGGCGCGAGAACTCGATCTGGCGCGGCCGGTGCGGCGGCTGCAGCTGGTCGAGGAACCAGTCGTACAACGGGCGGTGATCCTCGAACTCTAGCGTGCACAGCGAGTGCGTGATGCGCTCGTAGGCGTCCGACAGGGTATGCGCAAAGTCGTACATCGGGTAGATGCACCACTTGCCACCGGTGCGCTGGTGGTCGACGTGGCGGATGCGATACAGCGCAGGGTCGCGCAGGTTGATGTTCGGGGAGGCCATGTCGATCTTCGCCCGCAACACGTGCTCGCCGTCGGCGAATTCGCCCGCGCGCATGCGCCGGAACAGGTCCATGTTCTCGGCGACCGTACGCTCGCGGTACGGGCTGTTCCGGCCGGGTTCCGTCAGGGTGCCGCGGTGCGCGCGGATCTCCTCCGCGCTCAGCGAATCGACGTAGGCGAGCCCCATCTCGATGAGCTTTTCGGCGGCATCGTACAGCTGGTCGAAATAATCCGATGCGTGGGTCAGCCGGTCTCCCCAGTCGAAGCCGAGCCAGTGCACGTCCTTCTCGATGGCGTCGACGTACTCCTGGTCTTCCTTGTGCGGATTCGTGTCGTCGTAGCGCAGGTAGGTGCGGCCGCCGGTTTCTTCCGTGACACCGAAATTGAGGCAGATCGACATGACGTGGCCGATGTGCAGGTAGCCGTTCGGTTCCGGTGGAAACCGCGTGACGATTTCACGGTGTTTGCCGGACTGGAGGTCGTCGTGGATGATCTGGCGGATAAAATCCCGCGGCGCGTCGCTCATCGATTCATTTCGCTGCTCTTGACCGGGCGCTATTGTACGCGAAGTCGCGGGCCCGCCTAGCCCGCTGCGCCGCACTTCCCGCACACACCCTGGACCTCGAGCATCTGGTTCACGGCCGTGAAGCCGAGCCGTTCGGCCTTGTTCGCCACGACCGCATCGATCTCCGGGTCGTCCAGCTCGACGACCGTCCGGCAGCGGCGGCAGATCAGGAACTGGCCGGCATGCGAGCGGGCCGGATCGGGGCAGCCGATGAAG
>DATIUU010000260.1:0-3428 GCA_035466635.1 Woeseiaceae bacterium | reverse complement strand
GGGGTAGCTCGTCGACCAGTAGCGCGCCTGCCGCTCGTTGTGCGCGTCCCAGCGGCGGGTGTCGCCGGCAATCAGCCGCGCGATCAGCGGCCCGGCCGGCCGGGTGAGCCAGGCCGCGTTGCCGTCGCTCGGCTGCACGTTCGGTGAGATCAGGACGATGTCCGACACCGGTGCGGCGGCCGCGTGGCCGCTCATGGCGAGCGCCAGTGTGCCGCCCGTCGACGTGCCGATCACGACGACCCTGTCGCCGAGCCGTGCGCCGATCGCCAGCGCCTCGGCGGTGTCGGCGAGCCAGTCTTCGGCCCGCACGCCGTGCAGCGGTTGCCGCGTGTGGCCGTGGCCGGCCAGCCGCGTCTCGAACAGGTTGGCGCCGAGGGCGGCGGCCACGCGCTCGGCCAGCGGCGCCGTTTCCTGGCGCGTCGCGGAAAAGCCGTGCAGGTTGACGACCGCGTAGGCCGTGCGCGCGCCCGGCTCGCCATGCCAGGTCACGCGCTTCTCGGTGTCCGGTATCAGCGCGTAGCGCGCTGCCGCCTGCCGCTCCGTATCAGCGAGCCAGGCCTCGATATCGTCGGGTAACGGCGGCCGCACCGCCGCATTGACGAGCGCGGGCGGTGTCGTCAGCCAGGCCGCGGCGCCGAGCAGGGCTGCGGCTGCCACGGCGACGAGGAGCTTGCGCCGCGCCATCTATTCGAGGCCCAGGATCAGGTCCCAGTGAGACTTGTCGACGGGCATGATCGACAGGCGGTTGCCGCGGCGCAGCAGGATCATGCCGTCGAGGCCCGGATGCGCCTTGAGTTCGGCGAGCGAGATAGTGCGCGAGAGTTTGCGTACGAACTCGACGTCGACGAGCATCCACCGCGGCTCGTCCTCGTCGCTCTTCGGGTCGTAGTACTGCGACTCGGGGTCGAACTGCGTCGGGTCGGCGTGGGGTTTGCTCGCGACTTTCATGATGCCGACGATCCCGGGCTCCTTGCAGTTGGAGTGGTAGAAAAACACCTTGTCGCCGGTGCGCATCTCGTCACGCATCATGTTGCGCGCCTGGTAGTTGCGGATGCCGTCCCACCGTTCGCGGCCGTCGCGCTCCAGGTCGTCGATGCTGTAGGCATCGGGCTCGGATTTCATCAGCCAATACGCCATGTCGTCTGCCATTTTCGCCTTTGCGGGGGCGCGAAGTTTAGCATGCGCTGGCACGGGATCGGCGCGGTCCCGTGTGTTACGATTGCGCGGAAAAAAGAGCCGCCGGAAAACATCATGGCAAACGTGTTGGCCAATATCTTTGGCGCGTCCCCAGTAATGCCACTCGAGAGACACATCGAGATTGCGCATCGATGTGCCAAGAAACTCGGCCCCTTCTTCGCCGCCGCCGTTGCCGAAGACTGGGAAACCGCCGCCGCGGTTCGCAATGAAATCGAGGCGCTCGAGCAGGAAGCCGACGAACTCAAGAAGGAGATTCGGCTGAATCTGCCGAAGAGCCTTTTCATGCCGGTGCCACGCGAGGACCTGCTCGAGCTGCTGCTGGTACAGGACAAGATCGCCAACCGCACGCGGGACGTTTCCGGCATCGTGCTGGGCCGGCGGATGCGGATACCCGAAGCGATCGCGGAAAAGTTCATCGAGTTCGTCGACCGTAACATCGATGCCGCCAAGCAGGCGCGCAAGAGCGTGCGCGAACTGGACGAACTGTTCACGGCGGGTTTCAAGGGCGCCGAGGTGGATCTCGTCGAGGGGATGATCGAGGAACTCGACAGGATCGAGACCGACACCGACGCCCGGCAGGCCGAATTGCGGGCCGAGCTGTACAAGATCGAGGATACGCTCAAGCCCGTCGACGCCGTATTCATGTACCAGGTCATCGAACGGACCGGCGAAATCGCCGACATGGCGGAACGTGTCGGTCGCAGACTCGAGCTTCTGCTCTCGCACTAGATTACGCACCAATAATCAGAATAACGGGGACCAATCCCCGGGGGCACATTCATGGAAGCAGCCACGATCTACATCGTTCTCGCGGCTTTGTTCGGCCTTTTCATGGCCTGGGGTATCGGCGCCAACGATGTCGCCAACGCGATGGCTACTTCGGTCGGCTCCAAGGCGCTGACGATCAAGCAGGCGATACTGGTTGCCGCCGTGTTCGAGTTTCTCGGCGCGGTGCTCGCGGGCGGCGAGGTCACGTCGACCATCCGCAAAGGCATCGTGGACGCGGAATTGCTGGCGGGAACCCCTGAACTGCTCGTCTACGGCATGCTTGCCGCATTGCTCGCCGCGGGCACGTGGCTGCTGATTGCTTCCCACAGGGGCTGGCCCGTCTCCACCACGCATTCGATCGTCGGCGCCATCGTGGGGTTCGCGGCGGTGGGTATCGGCATCGATGCCGTTCACTGGGAGCAGGTCGGCACGATCGTCTTGAGCTGGGTGGTCTCGCCCATTACGGCGGGATTCATCGCGTACCTGATCTACCTCAGCGTGCAGTGGCTGATACTGCGCCGGGAGGACCCGCTGGACCGGGCCAAGCGTTTCGTCCCGGTTTATATCTTCCTTGCCGCCTTCACGATCACGCTGGTGACGATCCTGAAAGGGCTCAAGCACGTCGGGCTGCAGATATCCCTCGGCGACGCTTACCTGCTGGCGCTCGCCATTGCCCTCGTCATCGCAATCATCGGCGGCTTTGCGATCCGGCGCATCCAGCCGGACCGGAAGGCAGACAAGAAGGACCACTTCTACACCGTGGAACGGGTGTTCGGCGTGCTGATGGTGGTCACGGCCTGCTCGATGGCGTTCGCGCACGGCTCGAACGACGTCGCCAACGCCATCGGCCCGCTCGCGGCGGTGATCAGCGTCGCGAGTACCGGCACGGTCACAGCGACGGCATCGCTGCCACTGTGGGTGCTCATGCTGGGCGGCGGCGGCATCGTGATCGGCCTCGCGACGTTCGGCATCCGCGTGATTTCGACCGTCGGCAAGAAGATCACGCAACTGACGCCGAGCCGCGGATTCGCCGCCGAACTGGCTGCGGCGACCACAATCGTCATCGCATCCGGCACGGGAATCCCCATCTCGACCACCCACACGCTGGTCGGTGCGGTGCTCGGGGTCGGTGTCGCGCGCGGCATCGATGCGATCGATCTGCGCGTCGTCGCCCGGATCTTCGTCTCCTGGGTCGTTACGATTCCCGCGGGCGCATTCCTCGCGATCGTGTTCTTCTTCGTGTTCAAGACGATTCTGCCCTAGCAGCCTGCGAGGCCCGTTTGTCAGCGGCCACGGGGCTGTGGTTTGATCACCGATCCAAGCGCCAGCCGGGTTCATCCGCCATGCAAAGACTGACTGCTTTCCTCGCCGCCGTTCTGCTCTCGGTGCCGTTGCCGCTGGCGTTCGCACAGACGAGCGACGAGCCGATCGTGCGTTACGACGACCTGCGGCACCCCGTCCTG
>DATIUU010000259.1:0-9947 GCA_035466635.1 Woeseiaceae bacterium | reverse complement strand
GTCCTGCGACAGGTAGGGCGCGGGCGCTCGCTCCACGATCTTCTGGTGCCGCCGCTGCACGGTGCAGTCACGCTCGAACAGGTGCACGACCTGGCCGTGCAGGTCGCCCATGATCTGCACCTCGACGTGCCGGGCATTGCGAACGAGCTTCTCGAGGTAGACCTCGCCGTTGCCGAATGCAGCCGCGGCCTCGCGCCGAGCCGCGGCAACCTGCTCGAGCAAGCCGGTTTCGCCCTCGATCACCCGCATGCCGCGGCCGCCGCCGCCCCAGCTCGCCTTGAGCATGAGCGGATAGCCGATCTCCCCGGCGAGCCGGGTGATGGCCGCGTCGTCGGCGGGCAGCGGCTCCGTGGCCGGCATCACCGGCACATCCGCCTCGACCGCCAGCGCGCGTGCCTGAACCTTGTTGCCGAGGCGCCGCATGATCTCGGGCGACGGCCCGATGAAGGTGATGCCGGACTCCGCGCACAGGTGGGCAAATTCCGGGTTCTCGGCAAGGAACCCGTAGCCGGGGTGGATCGCGTCGGCACCGGACAGCTTCGCGATGCGCACGATGTCGTGCATGTCCAGGTAGGCCTCGATCGGACCTTTGCCTTCGCCCACGCGGTAGGCCTCCCGCGTGCTGAAACGATGCAGGGTCAGGCGGTCCTCGGCCGAGTAAATGCCGACGGACGGGATGTGCAGCTCGTGCGCCGCGCGGAACACGCGGATCGCAATCTCGCTGCGATTGGCGACCAGGATCTTGTTGAACAATGTAGTTTGCTGCGAGGCTTCGCGGCCGCCAGATTGCCACACCCACCGGGGCGGGCAACAGTTACGAACGAGACGATCGCCTAGGGAAGTTTCGCCAGCATCTCCAGCGCCGCTTCGCTGATCGATGCATTGCCGCCGGTTTCTGCCGCCTTCGTCAGCGCCTCGCGGGCTTGCTGGATGTTGCCGAGCTGGCTGTTGACGTAGCCCAGCGTCAGCCAGATGCGCTGGTGCGCGGGGTCCTTGGCCGCGCCTTCGTTGAGACGCGCCAGTGCCTCGTCACCGCGGCCGAGGTAAAACAGGGTCAGCCCCAGGTTGTTGTGGATCTCCGCGTCGTCCGGGCTGAATTGCAGCAGCTGCTCATACAGCTGCGCGGCCTGGGCGTACTGGCGGGCCGCGAAGAACTCCTCGGCGCGACGGTAGATCTCGGCCGGGTCGGTCGGCGGCGTATCGACGAGCCCCGGCGACGTCAGCCGCGCGACGTCGGTCGCCGTCATGCCCCGGGACCAGCCCGTCGCGGCCGGGGCCGCCGTCAGCGCATGGCCACGCGGGACGGCTGTGTCCGGCACGTAGTACTCGCGCGTGACCGCAAAGACCACCAGGCCGAAAAACACCTGGAATACCAGGAGCAAGCTCCAGAACTTCTTGTCGCGATTCATGGCGTGCGCAGATATCCGTTCCTGACCAACGCGAAATATACTACCCGCGCGCCGGATTTTCCCGGCCGGGATATACGGATACACGATTACAGCCGCCCGGTCGCGCGTCGTGGGACCGGGCCTCGGGGGCGTTGCGCTCGCCGGCGAGGACTATCGCCCGCGGCCTGCCGAGGCAACGCCTGTGTTGTCACCCCCGTTGAGGGCCGGCAGCCCCGCTAGTGAATTTCGGCGGGCTCGTGCCGGTTCAGGATCTCCATGATCTCGGGTCTGGTCGCTTCCGGAACCATCACGCGGATTTTCCGGCTTTCCTTGTCAACCTTGATTTTTTCATTGGGGATACCGGTCGAGAGAAGATCGTCTTCGACATTCCTGACCGTCTTGACGTCTTTGTAGGTTGCTACTACTGCTGCGGTCATTTCAATTTCTCCCGTTCTGTGCAAAGCGCAATCGGGTGATTGCGTGTAGCGGCCGAGTGTAAAAACGCCACCCCGCCGTTACCTTGTTTATATTGATGCGACACGCGGTTTTTCAAGGTGTTGCCCAGGCGCGGGCCGGCCAGCCCGGCCGTCGACCGGCAATTGCGGTTTGGTGACGGGATGCTAGGGGTTTGCCGATATAGCCGTGACGTCCGGCTTCTCCGACCATCTCTGAAAAAGCACTTCAATGGAGAGAATGGTGAAAAAGCTCGTGTATTCCTTTGCAGACGGCGATGGAAAGAACAAGAAACTGCTGGGCGGAAAGGGCGCAAATCTCTGTGAAATGACGCATATCGGCATCAACGTGCCACCGGGCTTCGTGATCACGACCGAGGCCTGCCTCGAGTATCTCGACGGCAATACGCTGCCGGCCGGGCTCATGGACGAAGTCCGGGCGCAGCTTGCCGCGCTCGAGGAGGCGACCGGCAAGACCTTCGGCAGGGGACCGGACCCGCTGCTCGTCTCGGTGCGCTCGGGCTCGGCGCTCTCGATGCCCGGCATGATGGACACGATCCTCAATCTCGGGCTGAATCCCGAAACCCTGCAATACCTGATCGAACAGACCGGCGACCAGCGCTTCGCCTACGATGCTTACCGTCGCTTCATCCAGCTGTTCGGCAAGGTTGCGCTCGGCATCGACGACGAGCATTTCGACGAGCACTTCGAGGCCGTGAAACGGCGCGTCGGCGTCAAGGCGGATATCGGCCTCGATGCGGAAAACCTGAAGGAGATCAGCGAACTGTTCCTGCAGGTCGTCCGCGAACAGGCCGGCAGGGAGTTTCCCGGGAACGTCATCGAGCAGTTGCAACTCGCGATCGAAGCGGTATTCGGGTCCTGGATGGGCAAGCGCGCCGTCGACTACCGCCGCGAATTCAACATTACACCGGACAGGGCGAACGGCACCGCGGTTAACGTCTGCACGATGGTGTTCGGCAACAAGGGCGATGACTGTGCCACGGGCGTCGGGTTCACCCGCAACCCCGGAACCGGCCGGAACGAGATGTTCGGGGAGTACCTCACGAACGCGCAGGGCGAGGACGTCGTGGCCGGAATCCGGACCCCGAAGCCGATCGCGGAGCTCGAAAACGAGATGCCGGAACAGTACGCGCAGCTCGTCGAACTGCGCAATACGCTGGAAGCCCATTACAAGGAAGTCCAGGACTACGAGTTCACCATCGAGAAGGGCACGCTCTACTGCCTGCAGACCCGTAACGGCAAGATGAATGCTGCGGCAACCGTCCGCACGTCGGTCGAAATGTTCCGCGAGGCGCTGCTCTCCCGCGACGAGGCGCTGCTGCGGGTGCCGCCGGAATTGCTCGAACAGCTGCTGCATCCGCGCCTCGATCCCTCGGCCGACGCGAAGGCGGTGGCATTCGGACTACCGGCCTCCCCCGGGGCCGCATCGGGCAAGTGCGTATTCGACGCCGACGTCGCCGAGAAACTCGGCAACGAGGGCGAGCAGATCATCCTCGTGCGCGAGGAAACGCGTCCCGAGGACATCCATGGCTTTTTTGCGGCCCAGGGCATCCTGACGAGCCGCGGCGGCAAGACCTCGCACGCCGCGGTCGTCGCGCGCGGCATGGGCAAGCCCTGCGTGGCCGGCGCCGAAGGCATCGTCGTCGACGTGGCGGCGCGGCTTGCCTATGTCGGCGAGCACGTCCTCCACGAGGGCGACGTCATAACGCTGGACGGAGCCACGGGCGAGGTCTACCTGGGCGCGATCCCGACGATCGCCGCGCATTTCCCGGACGACCTCGCGGAGCTGCTGGGCTGGGCCGACGAAACGGCGGTCCTGAAAGTGATGGCCAATGCCGATACCCCCGCGGCCGCGCGGCAGGCGCGCGCGTACGGCGCCATGGGCATCGGTCTTTGCCGCACCGAGCGCATGTTCAACGCCGCCGACCGGCTGCCGATCGTGATCGACATGATCCTCGCCAACGACGAGGCCGACAGGAAGGCCGCGCTGGAGAGGTTGCTGCCGATACAGCGCGGCGACTTCGTGCAGTTGTTCACCGAGATGGCGCCGCACCCGGTGACCGTTCGCCTGCTCGACCCGCCGATGCACGAATTCCTGCCCACGGAGCACGACCTGCTGGAACAGATCGAAGACCTCGGCGCCTACCGCAAGATCGTGCGCGGTCGGCGGACCGCGCTGGCGATGCTCGACCATGCCGTCGAACTGCCCGAGGCTCTCGAAGAGCTGAGCGAAGAGCACGTCAACGATGCGCTTGTTCGCAAGGAACGAATGCTGCGCAAAGTCAGGGACCTCCACGAGGTCAACCCGATGCTCGGGCATCGCGGCGTGCGGCTCGGGATAACCTACCCCGAGATATACGAGATGCAGATCCGGGCGATACTCGAAGCCGCCATGCTGTGCACCGAGGAGGGCATCGACGTATATCCGGAGATCATGGTGCCGCAGGTCATAACATTGCAGGAACTCATGCACGTGAAGCGCACCGCGGACGAGATCGTGGCGCGGCTCGAGGAGGAGCACGATAAACGGCTCCACTTCAAGTTCGGCACCATGATCGAGACGGTGCGCGCTTGCACGCGCGCCTGGCACCTGGCGGAAATTGCCGAGTTCTTCTCCTTCGGCACCAATGACCTCACGCAAGCCACCTTCTCGTTTTCGCGCGAGGACGCCGAGAACAAGTTCCTGCCGATGTACAACGAGACCGGTATTCTCCAGGACAACCCCTTCGAAGTTCTCGACACCAAGGGCGTCGGCAAGCTGATCAAGATGGCGGTGAAGGGCGGACGGGAGCAGCGCGAGGACCTGAAGATCGGCATCTGCGGCGAACAGGGCGGTCACCCGGAGTCGATTCGCTTCTGCCACGATGTCGGGCTCGATTACGTGTCCTGCTCGGGGCCGCGTGTCCCGGTTGCGAGGCTGGCCGCCGCACAGGCCAGGCTGAACGATAATCGGGTGCCCCGGGATTGAAGGCGACCATCGCACGCCCCCGGCACGGCGCCGGGGCAGGCGCACGCGGAGCGCTGAACATGCTACGGTTCGTGGCATTCCTCGGACTATCGCTTATGACGTTTCCCGGCTCTCCACCCGCTGCGTCCGGCTCACAAGCCAGGGACACGCTCGAACTGACCGACTTCACCGCTGCCAGCGCCGATCTCGGCTGGTACGTCGTGAACGACAACGTGATGGGCGGGCGCAGCGAAGGCGGTTTCCGCATCGGCGACGGTGAACTGCGCTTTGCGGGCAGCACCAACACGGACGGCGGCGGATTCAGCTCGATCCGCACGAAGCCGCTGGATCTCGACCTATCGCGGTACGCCGGCATTCGATTGCGCGTCCAGGGCGACGGCCGGCGTTATACCTGGCGACTTGCGACCAATGCACGCTGGCGCGGCGGCGAGATCGGCTACCGGGCCGACTTCGATACTCGCGACGGCCAGTGGCAAACGGTCGACGTGCCGTTTTCGAGTTTCGTCCCCAGGTTTCGCGGAACGCGCCTCGACGGGCCCGAACTCGATCCCGCCGGGATCCGGGGCATGGGCCTGATGATTTATGATGGCGAGGACGGCCACTTCGAACTGCGCCTGGCCAGCGTGCACGCCTTCCCGGCGCCGCCGGAACCGCAGGGACCGCAGGAACCGCAGGAACCGCAGGAACCGCAGGAACAATAGCGATCATCGAGGCAAATTGCTGCAGCAATTCCGGCGGACGGAGGAATTCGCCATCGTGAACGCAAACCCGGATACCGACACGGCGACCGCATACGAGGCCCCCGCCTGGGCTCGGGCCATGCGCCGCTTCACGGACTATCTCGTTATCGATTTCCAGGGCGGGCCGCGGCCTTGGAAATTCGCGTGGGTGATCAACTTCCAGGTGGCTGGTGCCGTTCGTACTCTAGTCCGGGGCACCGGGGGTCATGGCGACAGTGGCTCAGTCGCCTGACGCCGGAAATCACCGCCCTCTATTTCTGCAGTTCTTCACGGACCAGGTTGGCCAGCGGCTCCTGGCCGAAGCTGGGCAGCGACCGGCCGTTGACGAAATACTCCGGCGTCGCGACGACTTTCAGGACCTTCGAGTCCTGCAGGTCCTTCTCCATGCGTTCGCGCACCTCGGGTGAGTTCATATCGGCCTGGAGCTGTTCCAGGTCCAGTCCCACGCTCGCGATGGCCGGTAACACCCGGTCCTGCTGCACCACATGGTTGTGCACCCACTCGCGTTGCGAGGCGAGCAGCGTCTCGAGCGTTTCCCAGTACTTGTCCTGGTTCCTGCTGGCTTCGAGCACCTTGACCGCGTACTCGACACCGTCGTGGAACGGCACGTGGCGAATCGAAAGGCGGATCTGGCCGGGAACCTCGGCCATCCAGCCCTTGACCATCGGATAGAACATCGCGCAGGTTCCACAGGCGGGATCGAGGAATTCGACGATGTGCACCTTGGCGCCGGGATCGCCGACCGTCGGCGCGTGCTCGCTGGCCAGTGCCGCCGCGCGTGCCTGGTCCTCGACGTTCGACGACCCTGGATCGCCGCAGCCGGACAGGGACAGCGCTGCCACGAGGACAGCGACAAAGGTGATCGTGAAATTCGTACCAGTGCTTCGGTTTGCCTTGCTCATGGCGGCTTCGTAGTCCTCGCCGCCAGCGACGGCTCGTTGATGAGCTGCCGATTCTGGCAGATCCTGTGCTCGGGTTACATGCTGCGGCAAACGGCCTGTGAACCGGTTCAGCGATCCTGCACGCGCAGTTCGACGCGGCGGCTCCGGGCCATGCCGTTGGCACTCGTGTCCGACGCGCCGGGGTGCGACTCGCCGTAACCTCGCGTACTCAACCGCGACGGCTCGACGCCCGCCCGCTCGAGGTACTCGCGCACAGCCTCTGCGCGCCGTTCGGAGAGCGCCTGGTTGAAGCTCTCCGGTCCGCGTGCATCGGCAAAGCCGGCGATATCGACCTTCACGTCGGGGTTACGCTTCAGGATGGCTGCCGAGACGTCGAGCTGGCTTCTCGCGGTGGCAAGGAGCACGGCGGAGTCAAAGCCGAAGTAGACGTTCCTCAGCGTGACGATCTCGCAGCCCCGCGCATCGACCTGCGCGCCTGCCGGCGTACCGGGGCACTGGTCGCGATCGTTGGGAACGCCGTCACCGTCGCTGTCCAACGGGGCGGCGGCAACGACGGCCGGGCCCGCAGCGGGTTCGGGCTCGCTGGCCGCTGCCATCGTGGCGGCCGTGCCGCCACCGAAATTGTACTGGATGCCGAGCGAACCGATCTGGTCCGTCAGGGAATTGTCGCTGTCGAACGCATGGCGCAGGCGCCACTCGGCCCGCAGCGACCAGGGGCTGTCACCGAAATCGATCTTCAGCCCGAGCCCGCCCGTCGCGGTCGCGTTGCTCGCCGTCGAATCGAACGGCGGAGAGCCGCCGAAGTCCGGGGTGCCGACGTCGGCGCGAAGGTATCCGATGCCGCCGATGACGTACGGCGAGAACAGGCTGTCGGGCAGGAAGTTGCCGATCACGTTGAAACCGAGCTCCAGGTGTTCCTGGCCCGGGAAGCCGTCGATGTCGTGATAGCCGAGCAGCCCCTCGAGCGCCAGGCGCCGGCTCATTTCGCGGCCGATCTGGAGCTGCGCGCCGGAGACACCGTCGTCGATCAGCCGATCGCCGTCATCGTCCGTGTAGACGATCGAGGGGGCGACGTACCATTCACCCTCCTCGGCCTGCGCGGCCAATGAAAACATCAAGAACACTGTAAGTGCAGAAATACCGAGTAGTCTGGTCACGTCGCTGGCTGCCGTCTGGTCGTGAATATTCAAATGTAGACCACCCTGTCGCGGGGGACTGTGAGACGAATCACGCGCTGAGCACGCTATATGTTAAAAGATACACGATTGTGGGCACCCTACAAAGGGGAACCGCGGCTGGCAGTCGCACGCCTGTGCCCACGGACGAATGCCAGTGCCACCCGAGATCTCGCTCAGGCCATCGCGTTTCTGGACAACTAAAGTCGCTCTGTACCTGCGCCGTGCTGCTACCATGCACGATTCTGCGTCACGAACCTATGCCACCGTGGTACCAATCATGAGAAGGATTCGCCGCCTCGTGGGCCTTGCCATCGTCCTTACCTTTGCCGCCGCATGCAGCAGCGAAGCGCCACCGGAGAACACGGCCGAACAGGCCCCGGCGGCGCAGGAGCCCGTCAACCAGGGTCTCGCGGCCATCGAGGCCGGCAGGATCAAAATGCACCTCGAGTTCCTCGCCGCCGATGCGCGCAAAGGCCGCATGACCGGCACGCCGGAGTACGACGAAGCCGCCGACTACGTCGCGCGGCAGTTCGAAGCGATCGGGCTCGTGCCCGGCGGCGAGGACGGCGGCTGGTTCCAGCCGGTGCCGATGCTCGCCAACCGCATCGACGTCGAGTCCGCAACGGTCGTGTTCCACCAGGAAGACGAGGAACAGGTGCAACGCTTCCGCGACGACTTCGTCATGGGCGGCGACGCCGTGCGGCCCGAGACCGAGATCCGCGCCGAGGTCGTGTTCGTCGGTTTCGGCATACACGCACCGGACATGAATTACTCGGACTTCGACGGTATCGACGTCGACGGCAAGATCATCGCCCGCTTCGGCGGTGCCCCCGGCACGTTCCCGCACAACGAGCGTGCCTATTACTCCTCGGGCGTCGTCAAGGCACGGGAAGCCGTCGCACGCGGTGCGATCGGCGTCATAGCCATGCGTTCGCGCACCGACCAGGAACGCTATACCTGGAAGTTCGTGTCCGAGAACGCGGGCGTGCGGCCGGGCATGACCTGGATCAACCTGTCTGGCGAGGCCGCCAACTATTTCCCCGAAATGCAGGGCGGTGCACTGGTCAACGAACCGCCGGCCGAGGATCTCTTCAGCCGCGCGCCCATCAGTTACGAGGATGCGCTCGATGCGGCCGACGCCGGCAAGCCGCTGTCGACGCCGCTCGGCGTCGAGGTGACGCTGGCGAGGAAGACCGATCACGAAACGATCGCTAGCCCGAACGTCGTCGGCATCCTGCGCGGCAGCGATCCGGAGCTCGCCGACGAGTACGTGATCTACACCGCCCATCTCGATCACATCGGCACCGGCGTTCCCGTCAACGGCGACACGATCTACAACGGCATGTACGACAACGCCATGGGCTCGTCGATTCTCATCGAGACGGCCCGCGCTTTCGCAGCGATGCCGGAGCCCCCGAAGCGCTCCATCATTTTCATCGCGCTGACCGGCGAGGAACGCGGTCTCGTCGGCTCGGAGTACTTCGCGAACTATCCCACCGTGCCGAGCGACGCGATCGTCGCCAACGTCAATCTCGACATGCCGCTGCTGCTGTTTCCGCTGTCCGACATCATCGCGTTCGGCGCGGAGCACTCGTCGCTCGAGCAAGTGATCGAGAAAGCGATCGCCCGGGAAGGATTCACGCTCACGCCCGACCCGATGCCCGAGGAAGTCATCTTCATCCGCAGCGACCAGTATTCGTTCGTCAAGCAGGGCGTACCGGCGGCATTCCTGGTGCCTGGGTTCACGGCGGCCGAGCCGGGCATCGAGGGCGAGAAGCTCTGGCGGGAATTCCTGCAGACGCACTACCACCAGCCGAGCGACGACCTGACACGCCCGGTAGATTGGGCGTCGGCCGTGCGTTTCGCGCGGGCCAACGTCCGCATCGGTTACGCCGTGGCGGAGGACGAAGAGCGGCCGAGCTGGAACGAGGGCGATTTCTTCGCGGAAAAATTCGGCAGCCGGTAACCGGGATTCTCCACCAGGCAGACGGAGCAAATCGTGTCTCTGCGTCTCCATTTCAGCCGGCAAACGATGGCCGAGCTGCTGCGGCTCGCGCTGCCGATGGTCGTGTCGCAGGGCACTTTCGCGGTTATGATATTCACCGATCGTTACTTCCTGTCGCAGATCGACCCCGTGCACATGGCGGCGGCGCTGGGCGGCGGCATCGCATCGTTCTTTTCGTTCTGCTTCTTCGTCGGCCTGCTCTCCTACACCAATGCGATGGCGGCGCAGTACCTGGGCGCGGGCGAGGCGGAGAAATGCCCGAAAGTCGTGACCCAGGGAATGGTCATGACGGC
>DATIUU010000258.1:0-2199 GCA_035466635.1 Woeseiaceae bacterium | reverse complement strand
GTCCATGGTTGCCTGTTCGAGCCAGCCCGAGGTTTCCCCCGGCATGACGATCACGATCTCCGGCGGCGTCTCGTCGCGCAGCCGTTGTTCCAGCGCGGCCGTGATCTCCGGCGAGGTGAAGTACTGGTTCTCGATGTAAATGTAGCTGCGCGCGGCTTCGATCGTGTCGAGGTAGAGCTGCCGGACTTCATGAATATCGCGGCCGCGGTCGGGTTGGATCCACGTGCGGGCAATGGCGATGTCGGCATCCTCGGCGTGGGCGCTGACAGTGTCCGGCCAGGCATCGTCGTTGCCCGCATCGAGGTCGGGCAGTGGCTCGCCCGTCGCGTTTAGCCAGCGTTCGTTGACGAGGTCCCGCAGGGCGGCGGCAGCCGGTCCGGACACGATGGCCTGCACGTCGTGAAACGGCCGGTAAGTGTTGCCATCGGGGTCCTCGCGGCGTGGGTCGTCGGCGGCGTGCGACCGCGTATCCCAGCGTGCCTTCGTCAGGTCGATGCCGCCCGAGAAGGCCACCGTGCCGTCGATCACGGCGATCTTCTGGTGGTGGCTCGCGCCGACCGGGTGCTTCCCATCGAGTTCGAAGTGCAGGCGCTCGCTTTCCTGCCAGCCGAAGGATCGTGCCGGGAGCAGTTCGCGCTCCAGCGCGTAGATCACCGAGAAATCCCACGAGAGCACGTGCACGCGCAGCTGCGGTTTGTCGCGGACCAGTGTTTCCAGTGTTGCGGCCAGCGGGCTCGGGTAGTCCGGGTGGTCGGGGTCGCGGATCAGCTGCGTGCGACTGTCGATATCCCAGCCGACAATGAGGATCTCGCGCTCGGCGCGGCCGAAAGCCTCGCGCAATGCTGCGAAATACGCTTCGCCATCGACCAGCCATCCGAAGCGGCGCGCCCGCGATCGCCGCCAGCAGTTGCGGTTCTCGTCGAACAGCGATTCGGCATCGATAGTCATGGGGCAGGGTCGGGAAGCTGCGCGATGCCGCGGCGCTCAGGTGGCGGGCCAGTCGTGTCCGACTTCGAGGCACTCCTCGACAAGCCACTTGAACTCCGTGAAGTCGTCGACGATCGCGTCGGGCTGGTGCGGGTGCGCGGGCGTGCCCGGGAAGATCTTGTTGATCCAGGCGTGGTCCCAGCCGGAGGCATTGAAGAACACCGAGGTGATCCCGGCGCGCTTGGCGGCGATCACGTCGGTCGTGCTGTCGCCGACGTACCAGCAATTCGGGGCGGGCTCCTGCCTGAGATTGTCGAGCGCCTTCAGGATCGGGTCGGGGTTGGGCTTGCGCCGGCTGGTGTCGTCGCCGCAGACGGTCGTTTCGAACAGGTCCACCCATGCGCCATCGTCGACGATTTCGAGTTCGCGCTCGAAGAACTCGCGATTGCGGTTGGTGAGAATTCCGAGCCTGACATCGAATGCATTCATTTCGATGAGCAGGTCGAGCTCGCCGCCTTCCAGCGGCAGGACCTCGCCATAGTGATTGCGGTAGGCGTTGTTGAACGCCTCGTGCGCCACGTGCTTGGCGTCGTCGTCCTCGCCGAACAGCACCTCGAAGATGTCGGTGCGGGAGATCCTGCGCTCTGCCTTGATCTTCGGGTGCAGCCGCAGGTGCGCGCGCACGTAATCGACCAGGCGCGCATCCTCCTGCGTCTTGGCCTGGTCGTGGGAAATCAGTGCGCCCATGAGGCCGAGTTCGGGGAATTGCGGGAGTACGTCGTCGACCGCGTGGTACATCGCATCGAGCGTATCGACCAGCGTCGCGTGCCAGTCGAACAGCACGACGCGCGGCGCGACCAGCGCTCTCGCGGCTTCATCCAGTTCGCGTAACATGGCGGGCTTCGTTCCTGTTCCAGACGGGGACTGTCCACGCGCCTATTGTTGCAACATTCGCCGCCGAGGGCACGTTACACTGCCGGCTCGCATTTAGAGGGGTTGATCGATGAAGTTACGTTACAAGATTGCCGTCGGGCTGCTCGCGTTCCTGGCTGTCGCAACCGCGGCGCTGGCGATCACGCTGAGCTACGACGCGCCGTGCGAGCCCGCGCCCCGGGTTGCGGACGGCCGGGACACCATGCAGGCGGTAACCTACCGGTGCTACGGCTCGCCGGAGGTGCTCGAGATCGGCGCGGTCGAGAAGCCCGTTCCGGCGCCGGACCAGGTGCTCGTCAGGGTGCATGCGGCTGCCGTGAATCCCCTCGACTGGCATTT
>DATIUU010000257.1:0-4716 GCA_035466635.1 Woeseiaceae bacterium | reverse complement strand
GGCTTCGATTCTGTCGATACCGAGCTGTGCCGTGACGTAGTCGAGGTGGCTCTGCATGCGCCGCTGAACGCGCTGGATGCGCACATCACCGGGCACGCTGGTGCCGGCGCGCGGTTCCACGATAGTTACCGCCGTCACCGGGCTGCCACCGAGGCGCGAACCCGTCGTTAACTGCTGGAGATCTTCGAAAGCCGCGCGCGCGTCGCGCATCCTGATGGCGATATCGCTGTACTTCCCGCGCAGGCGCAGGAAGATCGCGTCCGACTGCTGCCTGTCGACGGCATCCAGCTGCTCCAGTAATTCGTCTCGAATCGCGACGAACTCCTCGGGCTCGCCGCGCTCCGCCGCCAGCCGGTACCACGCCGAGGCAAGTACGTGATCCTGCTCCACGCCGAACCCGCTGAGACTCATGAAGCCGAGCATGTACTGGGCATACTTGTCGCCGATCGGGGCAAGGTCGTTGAGGTAGATGACGTGCGCCCGCCGGTACTGCTCATGCTGGAACAGCTCCTCCGCTTTCGCCTGCACGCTGAGCGTCTTCGAATCGAGTTCGACACTGAGATTACCCGCGGACTGCTGCGCGCCCGCATCCGGGACCTGCCCGAAAGCGATCATGAGAACCAGGATTTTCAGTGTGTGATTCAATCTACTCGTGCACTGTCAGCGGCCTGCCTGCCGTGTAACGTTGGAGTCCGGCGGCCCCGACGAAGTTCCGCGCATCGCGTCCCTTCAGTCGTTGAAATCGGGCTCCCGTCCGTCGGTATTCGCGCGCACGGCCTCGAGCTGGTTCGGCCGGCCCATGACCCGCGACTGCAGCCCGGCCTCGAGCTCGAGCGACTTCGCTGCATCCAGGTCGCGCCGCGCGTTGAACAGCTTCTTCATGGCGCGGATGGCATCCGGCGAGCGTCCGGCGATCAGGCGCGCCGTTTCGCGAGCGGCCTGCAGCGGATCGTCGTGGACGGCCGTCACGAGCCCGTACTCGCATGCCTCCCGGGCGCCTACGACCCGCCCCGTGTAAGCGAGTTCCCTGAGCCGGTCCTCGCGCACGAGGCCGCTCGCGGTCACTGAGATAGCGAGGTCCGGTATCAGCCCCCAGCGAATTTCCATGATCGACAGCTTCGCGTCGGGCGCCGCGTAACGCAGGTCGGCGCCGAGCGCGATCTGGGCGCCCGCGCCGAAGGCGACCCCGCGGATGGCGCAGATCACCGGCACCGGTATCTCGCGCCATGCGAACGCCGCACGCTGGAAGCGGTTCGCGAGACTGCCGTCCTGCGGCGCCATCGAGGCGGGGTCGATCGCGTCCCCGGGCTCGCTGAAAATGTTGACGTCGATACCCGCACAGAAGTTGGCGCCGGCACCGCTCAAGACGACCGCCCGGACCGACTTCTCCGCCGCCAGCCGATCCGCGGCAGCGGCAAACTCGTCGAAGGTCTGCATGTCGACCGCGTTGTGCTTGTCCGGCCTGTTCAGCAGGACCTCGGCAACATGGTCTTCGATGTCAATTTGCAGTCTTGTATTCATCCCTGCTCCCTGGCATCGCGCCGCGTGTCAGGCCGCCAACGTGCACTTGCCGTTCTTCAGCACCACGATATCGCGCTCTTTGACGCTGCACTGGAATGACACGATATTACCGTCCTGCCACATGTCCGTCGTAATCGTGTCGCCGGGCAGAACCGGCGCCGAGAACCGCGCGTCGAACCCCGTGATCAGCGTGTAATCGTAACCACAGATTGTCTTGAGGATCGCGTGGCAGGCGATGCCGTAAGTGCACAGCCCATGCAGGATGGGAACCGGGTAGCCGACGCGCCGCGCGAGCTCCGGGTCCGCGTGCAACGGATTGCGATCGCCGTTCAGCCGGTACAGGAGTGCCTGGTCGCTGCGCGTCGCGAGCTCGCAGCTCAGGTCCGGCTCGCGCCGCGGCGGCCGGTGCGGTGTGGGCCCCGTGCCGCGCGGACCACCGAAACCGCCGTCCGCCCGCGCCATGATGGTGTTGCCTATCTTGAACAGTGCCGTGTCGTCCTTCGCCAGCCGTGCCTCTGCCTCGTACAGCACCAGGGCGCCGCGCCTGGGACCGTGGTCGTAGGCGGCAGCGACCTTCTTGTTGATCAGGATATCCGCGGCGACCGGCAGCGGCCGGTAGAGTTCGAGCCGCTGCTCGATGTGCAGCACCTGGCTGAAATCCCAGCCGAGATCGGGCGGCGACATGTCGGGCACCAGCACGGACGCCATCGAGGGCAAGGTCCGCATCGGCGCTCCCTGCTCGAACACGAAGGGGAGCTCGTCCGGGTTCATGGCATCGCGGCCCACACCGATGCTGATCGCATACAGCATGCTTTGCGTGTCGCCGTAGCTGAACGGCAGATCGACGACAGACGTCGCCATCAGTTCATCGTATTTCAGCGCCATGATCCCCAGGCTCGGATGATTTCGGGTCCGGCCGGTCAGCCCGGCCGCGGCTAGTTTAGTGGCAGCTTACAAGGAGTAGCAATCAGGCGCGAGCGGCGAATTCCCACCCCAGCGCGGCCAGCGGCTCGACGGCTCGCTCCGCCTGCCCGGCATGCGCGCTCGCGGCCGTGCCGTCGCGCACGCGCCCCGCAATGCCCTGCAGGATGGCCGCGAGCCGGAAGAAATTGAAGGCCGAATAGAAATCGCGGTCGGCAATGCCGCCGTCGCGCCCGGTGCGCTCGCAGTAGCGGCGCGTGTACTCGTCCTCCGCGGGGATACCGAGTGCCGCGAGATCCTTGTCGCGCAGGCCGGCGGAGCCGAGCCCGATCTCCGGCATCTGCCACGACATCAGGTGATAGGTGAAGTCGGCCAGCGGGTGGCCGATCGTCGACAATTCCCAGTCGAGCACGGCGACGACCCGCGGCTCGTCGGGATGGATGATCATGTTGTCGAGGCGAAAGTCGCCGTGCACGATGCTCGAAGAATCGTCAGCGGGGATGTGCGCCGGCAACCACTCGATCAGGCGGTCCATCGCCTCGATGGTGCGGGTCTCGGAGGCGCGGTACTGGCCGCTCCAGCGCGATATCTGGCGGGCGAAATAGTTGCCCGGCTTGCCGTAATCGCCGAGTCCCAGTGCCGCGAAGTCGAAGTTGTGCAGTCTCGCGATGGTGTCGTTGGCGCTGTCGTAAATCGCGGCCCGCTCGTCCGGGGCGAGCCCCGGCAGGTCCAGCTCCCAGAAGATACGGCCCTCGACGTACTCCATTATGTAAAACGCCGTGCCGATCACAGCGTCGTCCTCGCACAGGACGTAAGGTCTCGGCACCGGGAAACCGGCGCCGTAGAGCGCACGGATGACCCGGTACTCCCGGTCGACCGCGTGGGCCGACTTCAGGAGCCTGCCGGGGGGCTTGCGGCGCAGCACGTAACGGCCGCTGCCGGCCTCCAGCCGGTAGGTGGGGTTGGACTGCCCGCCCCTGAACTGGCGCACCTGCAGCGGGCCCTGGAAGCCCTCGACGTGCGACACCATGTAGTCGGAAAGCAGCTGCGCGTCGAAACGGTGGCCGTCCCTGACGTCCGTGGTGCCCGAATTCTGCGCCTGTCGCGACGGCATGCCGGCCCTACATCCGGAACACGCCGAAGGGCGTCTCGGGTTCGCGCGGCCGGTTCATCGCCGCCGCCAGCGCGAAGCCGAGTACCGCGCGGGTATTCACGGGGTCGATGACGCCGTCGTCCCAGAGCCGCGCGCTCGAGTAGTACGGGTGACCCTGCTGGTCGTACTGCTCGCGGATGCGATTCTCGAACTCCGCCTGCTCCGTTTCCGGCCACGTCTCGCCGCGCGCCTCGAGCCCGTCGCGCCTGACCGTCGACAGCACCAGCGCCGCCTGCTCACCGCCCATGACCGATATGCGCGCGTTCGGCCACATCCACAGCATGCGCGGGCTGTATGCGCGCCCGCACATGGCGTAGTTGCCGGCGCCGAAGGAGCCGCCGATCACGACCGTGAACTTCGGCACGGTCGCGGTTGCCACGGCATTGACCATCTTCGCGCCTTCCTTGGCGATGCCCGCGTGTTCCACGCGTTTGCCGACCATGAATCCCGTGATGTTCTGCAGGAACAGCAGCGGGATACCGCGACGGTTGCAGAGCTGGATGAAGTGCGCGCCCTTCTGCGCCGACTCCATGAACAGGATGCCGTTGTTGGCGACGATGCCGACCGGATAGCCGTGCAGATGGGCGAAACCGCAGACGAGCGTCGAACCATAGAGCTTTTTAAATTCGTGGAAATCCGACCCGTCGACGATCCGTGCGATCACCTCGCGCACGTCGTAGGGAAAACGGTATTCGCGCGACACGATGCCGTAAATGTCCTCGGCCGGGTATTCCGGGTCCTGCGGTTCCCGCAGCGCCAGCGAGACCTGCTTCTGGTGGTTCAGGTTGGCAACGATGTCGCGCGTGATCGAGAGCGCATGGGTATCGTCGTCGGCGAGATGATCGGTGACGCCGGAGATGCGCGAATGTACGCTGCCGCCGCCCAGCGATTCGGCATCGACGACTTCGCCGGTCGCCGCTTTCACGAGTGGCGGTCCGCCCAGGAAGATCGTGCCCTGGTTGCGGACGATGATCGCTTCGTCGCACATCGCGGGCACGTAGGCACCGCCCGCCGTGCACGACCCCAGCACCGCGGCGATCTGCGGGATGCCGAGGGCCGAGAGACGCGCCTGGTTGTAGAAGATGCGGCCGAAATGGTCGCGGTCCGGGAACACCTCGTCC
>DATIUU010000256.1:0-1750 GCA_035466635.1 Woeseiaceae bacterium | reverse complement strand
AACACGTCACCGAGTTCGAACTGGCTCGCGTCGATGTCGATGAAGAGGTCGGGCTCGAGTTCGCGGTAGGCCGTGATCGACTTGACGCGCCACGCGTCACCGACCTGCCAGTCGACGGTCAGCGAGCCACCCCAGTGTTCCAGTTCCTGGCCTTCGTCATCGGCGAACGACGTGCGCGTGCGGAAGTTGAATTCACCTGTCGGCGCAGGCTGCAGCACACGGACACTGGCCGGGATGTCGACGAAGTTGCCGAAGTCAGTCTGGACGAGCGGGGCTTCCGCGCGTCCTAGTGTCAGCGCATTGTCCTGCTTCGTGTAGTCGAAGCTCAGCGTAACGTCGACCGAGTCTCCCGGCTGCCAGAGCAGGATCGCACGGCCGGCCTGCGTATCGATGTCGTTGTAGCGCTCGCCGGTCACCGGATCCCTGACGATGCCGTCACGATTGCTCGTCAGCCCGGCGAGACTGAACGACAGCGTGTCCGACAGCGGCCCCGAGAAGTAGGCCCGCGCATCGAAGCGGTTGTACTCACCGCCAAGCAACTCGACCTGGCCCGTGAATTCGTCAGCCGGTTTCTTGGAGACGATCTTGATCGCGCCCGCGATCGTGTTCTTGCCGTACAGCGTCCCCTGCGGACCGCGCAGCACCTCGACGCGTTCCACGTCGTAGAGGTCGAACAGCGCGCCCTGGATGCGCGACATATAGACGTCGTCGACGTAGATGCCGACGCCCGGGTCGAACGTCTGTAGCGCATCGGGCTGGCCGATGCCGCGGATGAACACGTTCGCGCTCGATGCAGAGCCACGACCCTGCACGAGGTTCAGGTTCGGCACGTTTGCCGACAGGGCACCGAGGTTGTCGGCCTGCAGCTGGCGCAGCAGGTCGCTGCCGAACGCCGATACCGCGACCGGCACGTCCTGCAGGCTCTCTTCCCGGCGCCGTGCAGTGACGGTGATCTCCTCGAGCACGGAGGACATGCCCGTGCGGTCCTGAGCGAGCGCGGTGCCACCGTTCACACCCAGGAGTGCGAACGAAACGCCTGCGGCAACCGACAAAGGCACGCGGAGCTTCTTCTCGTCGTCTGCGAACATCGTACTTCCTCGGGTGAATGACGCCGGCACGTGAGTCCGCCGGTCACGCGACCGGCCTCGCTGCCGCACGGAGGCCGAAATCTAGTTCAACGCCCGTTGAATTTCAACGAGCGTTGCAACATGGGCGGGCATTACCCAGAATGCCTGCCGCGGGCTGTTGCTGCGCAATAAAGACTTCTACGGAGACGTGCCCGATGGGCCAGCGAGCGAACGCGGTGCGGCCAGCCCCGCGACAGCGTGTTTCGCGCCGCGCGAATCCGACGCGTAAGAAGATCCTGGATGCGGCTGAGCGGCTGTTCGCGAGCCGCGGATTTCACGGCGTCTCGATCCGTGACATCACGGGCGCAGCCGGTGTCGACCTTGCGCTCGCGAATTACCACTTCGGCAGCAAGAAGGGCTTGTTCGAAGCCGTGTTCCTGCGGCGCGCCGAGATCCTGAACGCCGAACGCATGGCGATGCTCGAGATCGTGCTTGCCGACGCGAACGGGCGGGATCTGTCCGTCGAATCCGTGATCGACGCATTCACGCACCCGCTGCTGAATCGTTCGGCCCGCGGCGGGCCCGGCTGGAAGGCCTATTTCGCGCTCGTGGCACAGGTCAACAATTCGCCCGAACTCGCGCGCGTCGCAATGACGAAGTACTACGACCCGGTCGTCTACAAG
>DATIUU010000255.1:0-4577 GCA_035466635.1 Woeseiaceae bacterium | reverse complement strand
GACATCGCGTACAGGTCCCACGGCGAGTCGTAGCTCCAGGTGCGGCCCATGACGGGCTGCTTCACGCGGTTCTCGTTGCGCGTCAGGTCGCCGCTGATCGGTTCCCAGCTGTCGCCGTAGTCGTTGCTCTTCCAGACACGCTGCGTGCCGAAATACAGCGTGGCCGAATCGTGCGGGCTGATCAGGATCGGCGCGTCCCAGTTGTAGCGGTCAGGAGCCTCGCCTTGCCGGGGCTGCGGCCGGATGTAGACGTTCTCGCCCGTCTTGCGGTCGTAGCGCGAGAGGTTTCCCTGCTGCCACTGCGCGTACACGATGTCCGGGTTGTTCGGGTCCACGGCCGACTGGTGGCCGTCGCCGAACAGGGTCACGAACCAGTCCGAATGGCGGATGCCGACGTTGTTGTCGGTACGGGACGGCCCGCCGTGGCTGTTGTTGTCCTGGGTGCCGCCATAGACGTTGTAGAAAGGCTCGTCGTAGTCGACGGCGACCTTGTAATACTGCGTGATCGGCATGTTGCTGATGAAGCGCCAGGTCTTGCCGAGGTCGTAACTCTCGTAGAGGCCGCCATCGTTGCCGACGAGGATGTAGTTCTCGTCGTCCGGATCGAATGCCATGGCGTGATGGTCGACGTGCTTGGTCTCGTGTGCGAGCTTCTGCATGGTCTTGCCGCCGTCCTCGGTGACGTGCAGGTTGACGTCGGCGTGATACACGCGGTCGAACTGGTGCGGGCTGGCCCAAAGCTCGTTGTAATAGTGGGGGCCCGTGCCGCCCGCCGCGTAGTCCGCACCCTTCACCCAGCTCTCGCCGCCGTCCTCGGAGCGGTACATCGCGCCGGTGCGGTTGGCGAGCTCGATGGTCGCGTAGAGCACGTCGGGGTTCTGCGGCGAGATCGCGAGGCCGGTCTTCGCCATGATCTCCTCGGGCAGTCCCTCGGTCAGTTCGCGCCAGGTCTCGCCGCCGTCCTCGGACTTGTGGATACCGGTTGCGGGACCGCCGTCGAGGAGCACCGCGACGTTACGGAAGCGCTGCCAGGTTACCGCGTACATGACGTCCGGGTTGCGCGGGTCCATGTGGACCTCGGAAACGCCCGTGTAGCGGTCGTCGATGTCCATATTACCGTGGCCGTCGCCCAGCACCTTGCGCCAGGTCTTGCCGCCGTCGGTGGACTTGAACAGGCCGCGGTCGCCGCCGCCGGACCAGATCGGCCCCTGCGCCGCAACGAACACGACGTCGGAATTGCGCGGGTCGACACGGATCATGCCGATGTGCTCGGAGTTCCCGAGACCCATGTTCTCCCAGTTCTTGCCGCCGTCGCGGCTCAGGTAGACGCCTGCGCCGTAGCCCACGTGACGGCCGCTGATATTTTCGCCGGTGCCGACCCAGAGGGTGCTCGGGTTGTTCGGGTCGATCGTGACGCTGCCGATCGAGTAGGCGTCCTCGTTCTCGAAGATGGCCTCCCAGGTGGTGCCCTCGTTGACGGTCTTCCAGACGCCGCCGCTGCCGACGCCGACGTACCAGGTGCTCTGGTCGTTCGGGTCGATCGCGATATCGGCGATGCGCCCGGACATGAACGCCGGCCCGATGCTGCGCATCTCGAGCCCCTTGAAGGTCTGTTCGTTGAACCCCGGCTCCACCTTTTCGTCGTCGGCGGCCAGTGCGGGCGCCGAGACGAGCGTGAATATCGCGGCGAAAAGCGTGAGTCGCTTCATGATGTCCCCTGTCGGAATGTGTTGAGCGTGGCGCGGAGGCGTTCGTATCGTTCGATGGTGCATTCTAAACGCTTACGCCATCCGGTTTCGAGTAACATGCGGCCGGGTCACGAAGACGCTACAAGGTTGTGTAAGCACATGATTCGAATAGGACTGCTCGGCGCATCGCGGGTTTCGCGTTATGCCGTGATCGAACCCGCGGCGACGCTCGACGGTATCGGCGTGACGGCTGTCGCGGCGCGCGATGCTGCACGGGCGGCGTCATTTGCCGCGGAAAACGGGATTCCGCGCGTACTGGCGGATTACCCGGCCCTGCTAAGCAGTGACGCGGTCGATCTCGTGTACAACGGCCTGCCGCCGAGCGAACACGCGCGCTGGACGATCGCCGCGCTCGAAGCGGGCAAGCACGTGCTGTGCGAAAAGCCCTTCGCCATGAACGCTGCACAAGCGCAGGCGATGGTCGCGGCGGCCGAGCGCACCGGCAAGGTCCTGATCGAGGGGTATCACTACCGGTTTCACCCGCTGTTCGAGCGCGCGCTGGAGGTGCTCGATTCCGGTGCCATCGGCGCCGTGCGGGGCATCAGTGCCCACTTCAACGTCAGGATCCTGCCCGAGCCCGGCGAGATCCGTTACGACCCGGCGCTCGGCGGCGGCGCCATGATGGATCTCGGCTGCTATTGCGTGCACTGGGCGCGCAGCGTGATGCGCGCCGAACCGGAGGTCCTGTCGGCAGCGGCTGTCCGGCACGCATCCGGCGTCGACGTCGAGATGCAGGCGCTGCTCGGGTTCCCGGGCGGCGTCAGGGCAGACGTGCGCGCGGCGATGTCCGGGATATCGGACGGCGGGCCGGCCGAGGGGCTGGACGCCCGCCTCGAGATAACCGCTGAACGCGGCAAGTTGACGGTCGTCAATCCCATCGCGCCGCACATGGGGCACGAGCTCATCATCGAGGCGGCGGGCGGCACCCGCCGCGAGCAAGTTGCGGGCGAGACCACGTTTGCGCACCAGCTGCGCCACGTTATCGGCGTGCTGCGCGGGGCGGTCGAGCCGCTGACCGGCGGCGCCGATGCGATCGCCGGCATGCGGGTCCTCGACAGTATCTATCGTGCCGCCGGCATGCGCCCCGACTAGGGCACCGGCGCGCCGTTACGCGCCTCGAGCAGGCGGTACCAGTCCACGCGCCGGTACCTGAGGCCGAGCGCCTGCTTCGCAGCCGCGATCCGCGCCGGCGTGGTCGAGCCGATAATGGGCGAGATCCCGGCGGGGTGCTTCAGGAGCCACGCGAGCGCGATGAGCCAGTCCTCGACCTCGTACTTCTCGCCCTGCCGGCGGAGCTCGGCGCGGATGCGCTGCTCGTCCGCGGCCGTGAAGGTGTTGCCCCAGGCGGGGTAGGCCACCCCGGCGAGGGGGCACCAGGCCTGCGGCGTCATGCCCAGCCGCTGGCACTGGTCCAGCGTGCCGTCGCTGAGCGCGCCGGTGTTGTGCAGGTTGATCTCGACCTGGTTGACGAGCAGCGCATCGCCGACCGCCGACTGCAGGAGCTCGACCTGCGACGGCGTGAAATTGCTGACACCGAAGTTCGCCACGGCGCCCGATGCCTTCAGCGCCTCGAGCGTCACCGCCACTTCGTGCGCCCGGAACAGGTAATCCGGCCGGTGCAGGAGCAGCAGGTCGATGCGCTCGATGCCGAGGCGCCGGAGAGAGCCCTCGACGCTGGTGGTGATATGGCGCGCGGAGAAATCGTAACGGCCGGGCGCGTCCTCGTCCGGGTCGCCTGCCATGCGGATGCCGCACTTGGTCGTGACGATAATCTGCTCGCGCACGCCCGGATTGTCGCGCAGGAACCCGCCGAACGCCGTCTCGCAAAGGCCGTTGCCGTAGATGTCCGCGTGGTCGAACTGCGTGTACCCGGCGTCGACGGCGGCGCCCAACGCCCGCCTGCCCCTGTCGAGATCCTCCCGCGAGCCACTGCCCGCAATACGCATGCAGCCGTAAACGAGGCGGGAGGATTCGAGCTTGCTCGAACCCACGTTGATGGTCTGCATGACAGGCTCCGGGGCGTATCAGGGTCGCGGTATGCGCCGGCTTTCGTCGGGCACCGCGTAGCGTCGCTGAAACGCGGGGCGGTCCGCAAGTGCCGGGTACCGGCGCTCGACGTTCGGGAAGTCCTTGAGACCGATCGGCTGGCAATCGCAGCGGGAGGCCCGGTGCCAGGTTGCGATGCCGGCGATCGCGATCCTGACGCCCGGAGCCTGATCACGTCACTCCAGGAAATGACTGGCCACGCAGTCGTGATGCTCATCGAGCTCGAGCACGATATCCGCGTTGCTGCGCACGGTTCGCAGGTTGTTGCGCGTGATGCGCTCGAAGTACTGGACGAATTCTCGGACCTCGTCGTCGTTCATGAGGCCGGCAGCGGGGCCATCCTCGGACGCGGCGAGCTTGCGCTCCTGCTCGATGCGCCAGCGCAGGATCGCCTCGAAGCCCGGCGCCTGCAGGAACACGAGTGCGTCGAGTGCCGCGAATACCGCGGCGTAGTCCGTAGCGAGGCGCCCGTTCACGTAGCGCCGCCAGCGCTTGTCGCGATCGTGCGTCGCTTCCAGCGCATTGACCGGCGCTTCGAGCCCGGCCTCGGGCTCGGCGGTGCTGCCGACGCACCAGCCTTCGAGGACGATCAGCCCGACCGGTCCCGTGATCGCCGGCCACGACGCCTCGTCCGCCCGGTCGTCGCGGGCCTTGTCGAAGCGTGGCAGCCGGGCCCGCTCGCCAGCGCCCAGTCCGCGCAGGTGCGAAAGGCATTGCCGCAGCATCGGGATGTCGTGCGTACCGGGTACGCCGCGCACGGCGAGCAACGGGTGCGCCGTCTCG
>DATIUU010000254.1:0-7459 GCA_035466635.1 Woeseiaceae bacterium | reverse complement strand
TGCTGCAGGCTGCCTGTGAGCGTTTCGCGGATCGCGCCGCGTACCTGCCGCTCGCCGACGTTGCGGACGCCGGGCCCGGGCTCCTCGAGGGCCTCGAATCGCGGCAACTGGTGTGCATCGACGACATCGACAGCGTGGCCGGCGACGACACCTGGGAACGCGGGCTGTTTGCACTCTGCAATGCCCAGGTCGAGGCGGGGCAGCACCTGGTGGTGAGTGCCGCCGCTGCGCCACGAGCGAGCGGCATCGCGCTTGCGGACCTGTTGAGCCGTTTGCAGCGCCTCGCGACCTTCCATCTCAAGACCCTCGACGAGGATGCGCGCATGGCGGCACTGCAGCTGCGCGCCGGCCACCGCGGCCTCGAACTGCCCGAGGACACGGCGCGATTCCTGATGGCCCGCAGCCGGCGGGACATGCAGAGCCTCTACGAGCTGCTCGACCGCCTCGATCTCGAAGCCCTGCGCGCCCAGCGCAGGCTGACCATTCCGTTCGTGAGGGACGTGCTGCAGGGCAGCTGACGGCCCGGCCGCGGCGTCAGTCGGCGAGCCGTCTGCCGATGTCGGCAACGCGCTTGCCGAGCGCGCGCGCGAGCGTCTTCTCGTCCTCGGACAGACTGTCCTGCTCGCGGCTCCACGAGACGTGCGAGGCGCCGTAAGGCGTGCCACCGGTGGTCGTCGCCGACAGCGCCTTCTCGGTGTACGGCAGCCCGACGAGAATCATGCCGTGATGGAGCAGGGGCATCGCCATCGTCAGCAGCGTGGTCTCCTGGCCGCCGTGGAGCGACGAGGTCGACGTGAACACGCCGGCTGGCTTGCCCGCGAGCGTGCCCGACAGCCACTCGGTGATCGTGTTGTCGAAGAAATACTTGAGCGACGCCGTCATGTTGCCGAAGTGGGTCGGGCTGCCGAGCACCAGGCCCGCGCATTCGTCGAGGTCGGCCCTCTCGACGTACGGCGGGCCGGACTCGGGCACGGCTGCGCCGCGGGTCTCGATCGTGCTCGACACGGCGGGCACGGTCCGCAGGCGGGATGCCATGCCGGGCACGGAGTCCACGCCGAGGCACACCTCGCGCGCGAGCGCCTCGGTCATGCAGTAACCGGAGTCGAAGAGGACGAGGATGTCGCTCATGATCCCAGCAGCTCGCTGACGTTTTCGGGCGGGCGGCCGACCACGGCGGCACCGGTGTCGTCGTCGATCACGATGGGCCGTTGCAGCACCCGGGGATTCCGCGCCAGCCAGGCCGCGAGCGCGGCATCATCGTCCAGGTCCGGAAGGTCGCCGGCATTCCGGAAGTCATCCTCGTTGCGGCGCAGGAGGTCGGCCACCGGCGCGCCGAGTGCCGCCGCGAGCGCGCGAATGCGGTCGCCGCCGGGCGGATCGTCGAGGTACCGGACGACCTGCGGGGTTACGCCGGCACTTTCGATTAATTCCAGTGTTTTCCGGGACTTGGAACAGCGGGGGTTGTGGTAGATCGTGATCGTCATGGTGTTTGGCTGTATCTGGGCTGAAACGAACTGCTGCGCACTCTAGCAGGCCTTGCGTGTACCGTCAGCGCCCGGCCCCCGGCTTGACCTTGCCAGGAGCGGTTGGTAGCTTTTTTCGGCGCCGCGTTTCAGAATAACAACAATGGCTTCCATCCGATCATTCAATCGCTTTATCGGCGTCCTCCTGCTGGCGCTGCTCCTCGCCGCGTGCGAGACGGCGCCGCCCGTCCAGGAGATGAGCGACGCGAGACAGGCGATCACCGTGGCGCGCGAGGCCGGCGCCGCCGAGCTGGCGGCGGCAGAACTCGCCGCGGCGGAGAAGTACCTGCAGAACGCGGAAGACAAGCTCGACCACCACCAGTACCGGGAAGCGCGTCATGCCGCACTCGAGGCGAAGTACCGCGCGCAAAAGGCACTGCAAATGAGCGCAGCGACGAAGGACGGCAACGGCGGCTGAGAGCCTGATGCCGTCAGCCAGGCTTTATATCGTAAAGGGGCGTGTCCAGGGCGTCTTCTTTCGAGCCAGTACCCGCAAGGTCGCCGAATCCCTGGGCCTCACCGGCCACGCCATCAACCTGCCGGACGGCGACGTCGAGGTGCTTGCGTGCGGTGAGAGCGATGCGCTGGACCGGCTCGGTGAGTGGCTGCAGGACGGGCCGCCGCAGGCGCGCGTCGACCGGGTGGTCGTGCATGACGTGGCGCGCGAGGCGCCGGCGGGCTTTTGCACCGGCTAGGCCTGGAACCACTTTTTCGACAGCTTGTCGATCACCTTGTTCGGGTACTTGCGCTTGCCGAGACTGCCGTTGTAACGGCCCAGCGCGCGGCGCAGGTCGCCTTTTTCCTTGTCGTAGTAGTAGCGCAGGATCGTGCAGCCGTAGCGCAGGTTGGTGTCGACGTGCAGCAGGTTGTCGTCGGGCCGCCCGATCTCGTCGAGCCAGAACGGCATGATCTGCATCAGCCCGATCGCGCCCGCCACCGAGATCGCGTAGCGGTCGAAATTGCTCTCGACCTCGATCACCGCGAGGATCAGTTCCGGCGGCAGTGCGACCCGGCTCGCCTCGTAATGCACGAGGGTCAGTAGCTCGATGCGTTCCTGCGGATCGGTGACGTGCCTCGCGAGGCGCCGTGACATGTCGGTGAGCCAGACTTCGGCCTCGAAGCGGTCCGGGAACGAGTCGATCTCGCTGGCGGCCGCGCGCAGGACCTCGCGCAGCTCGGGATCGCGATGCTGCTCGGCGAGCAGCGTCGCGGGCAGCAGCAGTGCCGCCAGCAGGGCGATGACTCCGATTCGTGCGACCGTAAACATGCGCGACGCTTATTCCATAGAAAACATTAGTTTAGGGCGTGTTCCTGCAGCAGTTTGAGAGCGGCATCACGTTTCAGGTTGCGCGACTCGGTCGCGCGCCGGTGGCGGTACTCGACTTCGCCGTTGGCGAGATTCCGCTCGCTGATGACCAGCCGGTGGGGGATGCCGATCAGTTCGGCGTCGGCGAACTTGACCCCGGGGCGCGCGTCGCGATCGTCGAGCAGGACCTCGAGACCCATGTCCGTGAGCTCGGCGTACAGGCTTTGCGCCGCGTCCCGCACCGCTTCCGAGCGATGCATGTTGATCGGCACCAGCACGACGTTGAACGGCGTCAGCGGCTCGGGCCAGATGATGCCGCGCTCGTCGTGATTCTGCTCGATCGCGGCGCCCACGATGCGGGTGACGCCGATACCGTAGCAGCCCATCTCGAGAATGCGCTCCCTGCCGTCGCTGTCCAGGACCTTCGCGCCCATCGCGCTGCTGTACTTGGAGCCGAGCTGGAAGATGTGGCCGACCTCGATGCCGCGCGCGATCGACAGCGTGCCGCTGCCGCCGGGCGTGGGATCGCCCTCGACAACGTTGCGCAGGTCCACGGTCGCCGGCACCTCGATATCGCGGCCGAAGTTGACGCCGGTGTAGTGCATGTCGGATTCGTTGGCGCCGATCACGAAGTCGGCCATGACGGCCGTCGCGTGGTCGTAGTACACCGGGATGTCGAGCCCGATCGGCCCGGCGAATCCGGGTTCGCAGCCGGTTACGCGGCGCACCGTGTCGGCATCCGCCATCGTCAGCGGCGTTGCCACGCCCGGGATTTTCTGCGCCTTGACGGCGTTGAGTTCGTGATCGCCGCGCAGTACCAGTGCGACCGGCCGCTCCTCGCCCTCGACGATCAGTGTCTTCAGGGTCTGTTCGGCCGTGATGCCGATGAACTTGCGCAGCGCCTCGATGGTTCGCGCTCCCGGCGTCACGATCTTCTCCATTTGCTGTGACGGGGCAGGGCGTTCTCCCGCAGGAACCTCGGTCGCTGCGGTCTCGATGTTCGACGCGTAGCCGTCGGCGTCGCAATACGCGATCGCGTCTTCGCCGGAGTCGGCCAGCACGTGGAATTCCTGCGACCGGCTGCCGCCGATTTCGCCGCTGTCCGCATCCACGACCCGGAACCTGAGGCCGAGGCGTTCGAAGATCGCGGTGTAGGCCGCGTGCATTTTCTGGTAGGCGATGCGCATGCCGTCCTCGTCGAGGTCGAACGAGTAGGCGTCCTTCATGATGAACTCGCGCGAGCGCATCACGCCGAACCGCGGGCGGATCTCGTCGCGGAATTTCGTCTGCACCTGGTAGAAATTGATCGGCAGCTGCTTGTAGCTGCGCAGCTCGCGGCGTGCGACGTCGGTGATCACCTCTTCGTGCGTCGGCCCGAAACAGTACTCGCGTTCGCTGCGGTCGCGCATGCGCAGCAGTAACGGGCCGTATTCCTCCCAGCGGCCCGACTCCTGCCACAGCTCGGCCGGCTGCACGGCCGGCATCAGCAGTTCGAGCGCGCCCGCACGGTCCATCTCCTCGCGGACCACTTTCTCCACCTTGCGCAGCACGCGCAGGCCGAGCGGCATCCAGGTGAACAGGCCCGAGGCAAGGCGCCGGATGAGGCCGGCCCTGAGCATCAGCTGGTGACTGACGATCTCCGCTTCCGCCGGTACTTCCTTGAGCGTGGTGAGACCGAATTCCGAGTAGCGCATGTCGTGGTATCCCGATGAATCAGCCGCGAATTCTAGCCGAAAGCCGCGACCGGTGTGCTGTATTGCCGCCGAAAAGCGGTTGACTACCCGGCAAAAGAAGAGGATCGTGCGCCGATTTTATTGGCGGGACGATACTTGCCTGGTTCGCCGTGGCAAACTACCGGCGGGTAAACGAACACCCGAATCACGAACATGATGCAGTCCGAACACGAGCGCCGCGCGTACCTGCGTGCCATGGGAATCGACGTCTGGGTCCCCCGCGACCGGGTAGACGCCGATGCTGCGCCCGTGGCAGCGGAGAGCCCGGGCGGGCCCGGGGCGCTGGGATGGGATGCGCTCTGCGACACCGTCGCCGCCTGCACGCGCTGTGCGCTTCACGAGAGCCGCACGCAGACGGTGTTCGGCGTGGGCAACCGCGACGCGGACTGGATGATCGTCGGCGAAGCACCGGGCGCCGAGGAGGACCGCCGCGGCGAGCCGTTCGTCGGGCGCGCCGGCCAGTTGCTGGACGAGATGCTGTTCGCGGTCGGTCAAGACCGGAACAGGGTCTTCATTGCCAACATCCTCAAGTGCCGGCCGCCCAACAACCGCGACCCGAGCCAGGAGGAGGCCGCGTCCTGCCGGCCGTACCTGGAGCGACAGATCGAATTGGTGCGGCCCGCGATCATCCTCGCCGTCGGCCGTATCGCGGCCCAGCAGCTCTTGCAGAGCGACGCGCCCGTCGGCCGCCTGCGAGGCAGGGTGCACCGGCTCGGCGCCATTCCGCTGGTGGTGACGTATCACCCCGCGTACCTGTTGCGCAGTCCGTCGCAAAAGCGCAAGGCCTGGGACGACCTGTGCATGGCTGCCGGGATCATGGCGGAGGCCGCCGCATGATCCGCTCGATCGCCCAACCGCCCGTGAGCATCCGCGCGATGGGTCACCAGGACCTTGCCATGGTGTCGGATATCGAGCGGCGCAGCTACGAGTTCCCGTGGAGCCACGGCGTGTTTCGCGACTGCCTGCTCGCCGGCTACCACTGCATCGTGCTGCAACGTGACGGTCGCGTCTCGGGTTACGGGATTCTTTCGATCGCCGCCGGCGAGGCACATATCCTCAATCTTTGCGTCGATCCGAATTACCGCGCCTACGGCTACGGGGAGCAATTGCTCGATGCGATCCTCGCGCAGTCGCGGGCGGCCCACGTGCGCGAGATTTTCCTGGAGGTGCGGCCGTCGAACCTGACCGCGCTCGCCCTGTATCGCAAGAAGGGTTTTCACACGGTGGCCCGGCGCCCGGCCTATTACCAGGCGACGGAAGGCCGTGAAGACGCCGCCGTTCTCGCAAAGAAACTGATTTCCGATGATCGCTGATGAAGTCCGCAGGCGCCGGACTTTCGCGATCATCTCGCACCCGGACGCCGGCAAGACCACCCTGACCGAGCAGCTGCTGCTCTATGGCGGCGCGATCCAGCTCGCCGGTACCGTCAAGGGCCGCAAGGCGACCCGCCATGCGACTTCCGACTGGATGGCACTCGAACAGGAGCGCGGCATCTCCGTGACGTCGTCCGTGATGCAGTTTCCGTACCAGGGATGCGTCGTCAACCTGCTCGACACGCCGGGCCACGAGGACTTCTCCGAGGACACCTACCGGACGCTGACCGCGGTCGACTCGGCGCTGATGGTCATCGACTGCGCTAAGGGCGTGGAGCAGCGCACGATCAAGCTCATGGAAGTGTGCCGCCTGCGCGACACGCCGATCATGACCTTCATCAACAAGCTCGATCGCGAGGGCCGCGAACCGATCGACCTGCTCGACGAGATCGAATCGGTGCTCGGCATCCATTGCGCGCCCATCACGTGGCCCATCGGCATGGGGCGTTCGCTGAAAGGCGTTTATCACCTGCAGCAGGACCGCATCTACCTGTACCACGGCGGCAGGCGGGAGCGCGCTGCCGAGCGGCGCGTCGTGGCAGGTCTCGGCTCGGCAGAGGCGGCCGAGGTGCTGGGCGACGACCTGCAGGCATTCAGGGACGAGATCGAACTCGTCCGGGGTGCGTGCCCCGAGTTCGACGTCGACGAGTACCTCGCAGCGCAGCAGACGCCGGTGTTTTTCGGCTCCGCGCTGGCAAATTTCGGCGTCAAGGAACTGCTGGACGAGTTCGTCAGCCACGCGCCGCCGCCGTTGCCGCGCGAGGCCGAACAACGCGTGGTGGCGCCGCAGGAAGCGGCGCTGACCGGCTTCATCTTCAAAATCCAGGCGAACATGGACCCCGGGCACCGCGACCGCATCGCGTTCATGCGCATCTGCTCCGGCGAATATCGCAAGGGGATCAAGGTGCTGCACGTGCGTTCGGGCAAGGAAGTGAAGATCCCCGATGCGATCACCTTCATGGCCGCGGACCGGCAGCACGCGGAGGCGGCGTACGCCGGGGACATCATCGGCCTGCACAACCATGGCACGATCAACATCGGCGACAGTTTCTCCGAAGGCGAGGCGCTGCGGTTCACCGGCGTGCCGAACTTCGCGCCGGAGATATTTCGCCGTGCGGTCCTCAAGGATCCGCTGCGCCTCAAGGCGCTGCAAAAGGGGCTGGCGCAACTCTGCGAGGAAGGCGCGACGCAGCTGTTCAGGCCGCTGCGCAACAACGACCTGATCCTCGGTGCCGTCGGCCCGCTGCAGTTCGACGTCGTGGCACACCGCTTGCGTGACGAATACAAGGTCGAGTGCCAGTTCGAGAACGTCAACGTGGCCACGGCCCGCTGGGTGGAGTGCGGCGATCCGAAGATGCTGGCGGACTTCAAGCGCAAGGCGGAGGACAACCTGGCGCTGGATCACGGCGAGCGTCTCGTCTACATTGCGCCGACGAGGGTGAATCTTAACCTGACCGAGGAGCGCTGGCCCGACATCGTGTTCCGCAAGACGCGCGAACATTGACGATGGCGCCGGCCGCGGAC
>DATIUU010000253.1:0-4758 GCA_035466635.1 Woeseiaceae bacterium | reverse complement strand
CTAGAGGCGCATTTCGAGCCGGGATCGCGGGCCGAGGCCCGCTCCTACAGTCGCGCGGTTCGGCTTGTCTTGTAGGTGCGGGCCTGGGCCCGCGATCGATGTCAGCCTCGAGCCGTTCGCGGTTCGAGAATCGCTCCTGCAGCGCGCGGTTCGTCCTGCAGGCGCGGGCCTCGGCCCGGGAATCGGTTCTGAGGCTCAGTCGAGCTGCAGCGCCTTCATTTTGCGGGTCAGGGTGTTGCGGCCCCAGCCGAGCAGCTTCGCGGCTTCCTGGCGGTGGCCATTGGTCTGGCTCATGGCGATGCGGATGAGGGTCTTCTCGAACTCCGGCAGGGCGCGATCGAGCAGCGGTGCTTCGCCCGAACTGAGCTGCCGCTCCGCCCAGCTCGCGAGGCTGCGGGTCCAGTCCTGCGTGGCACGCGCCTGCGAGGCGCTGCCGCCCATTTCCGTGGGCAGGTCCTGCATGCCGATGACGTTGCCCGGGGCGGTTACCGTGAGGCGGCGCGTGGTGTTCACGAGCTGGCGCACGTTGCCCGGCCAGTCGTAGCTGCGCAGCACGTCCATCGCCTCGCGGTCGATCGTCTTGGCCGATGCGGCGAGCTCGCGCGCGGCTTCCGCGAGGTAGTGGTTCAGCAGCAGCGGAATGTCCTCGCGGCGCTGGCGCAGCGGCGGGGTATTGATGCGGATGACGTTGAGCCGGTGGTAGAGGTCCTCGCGGAAACGCGATTCCTTTACGGCGCGCGCGAGGTCCTGGTTGGTCGCCGCGATCACCCGCACGTCGACCTTGATCGACTGCTGGCCGCCCACGCGATAGAACTCGCTTTCAGCCAGTACCCGAAGCAGGCGCGTCTGCAGGGCAGGCGACATGTCGCCGATCTCGTCGAGGAACAGCGTGCCGCCGTCCGCCTGTTCGAAGCGCCCGATGCGCCGCGCGTCGGCGCCGGTGAAGGCACCTTTCTCGTGCCCGAAAAGCTCGGACTCGAGCAGCTCGGAGGCGATCGCCGCGGTATTGAGCGCGACGAACGATTTGTTCGCCCTGGGGCTGTGCTCGTGCAGCGCCCGCGCTACGAGCTCCTTGCCGGTACCCGACTCGCCCGTGATGAGTACCGTCATGCTCGAACCGGCGAGCCGGCCGATGGAGCGGAACACTTCCTGCATCGCAGGCGCCTGGCCGATCAGCGACGGGATGTCCTGTGCCGGGTCGGCGGGTGCTTCCGGTTCATGGCCGTTGCGGCTCGCGGCACGATGCACGAGTTCCACGGCTTCGTCGATATCGAACGGTTTCGGCAGGTACTCGAAGGCGCCGCCCTTGTAGGCCGCGACCGCATTGTCGAGATCGGAGTGCGCGGTAATGACGATGACCGGCAACTGCGGCCAGCGGCGGTTCACTTCCTCGAGCAGGGCGAGGCCGCTCATGCCCGGCATGCGCACGTCCGTGATGAGAACGTCTGGCGATTCGTATTCCATCGCCTCGAGCAGGTGCTCGGCGCGTTCGAAGCTGCGCGTGTCCATCTGCTCCTGGCGCAGGGCTTTCTCCAGCACCCAGCGGACCGACTGATCGTCGTCGACTACCCAGACTTTCAGTACGTCGCCCGTCATTTGCGGCGCCCCGCCTGGTCGAGCGGTATGCGCACGAAAAAGACCGTGCGTCCCGGCCGGCTTTCGAACTCGATCAGCCCGCCGTGGCGGCTGATGAGTTCCTGTGCGGCCGGGAGCCCGAGGCCGGTGCCGTGCGGGTTGCTCGTGACGAGCGGGTAGAACACGGTGTCCTGCAGGTGCGCCGGGATGCCGGGGCCGTCGTCCTGGATTTCGATGCTGGCGATGACGCGATGCCGGATGTCCCCGATCGTGAAGTTGGTGACAGCACGGCTGCGCAGCGTGATCCTGCCCTGGCCGTCCAGGGCCGTGGCGGCGTTGCGCATGAGGTTCAGTATCGCCTGCACCATCTGGTCGCGATCGAGCTCGATGAGGGGCAGCCCCGGGTCGTAGTCGCGCACGATGTGCAGCGAGCGCCGGTCCTCGGCTTCGATGATGCGCACGACGTACTCGATGAGCTCGTGCACGTTCAGCGGCTGCTTGTTCGGCGCGCCGCCGGGGCCCAGCAGCGTGTCGACGAGGTTTGCCAGCCGATCCGTTTCGCTGATGACCACGTCGGTGTACTCGGTGAGTTCCTTGTTGTCGAGCTGGCGTGCCAGCAGTTGCGCTGAACCGCGAATGCCGCCGAGCGGGTTCTTTATCTCGTGGGCAAGCTGGCGAATCATCTGGCGGCCCGCGCCGTGCTGGATCAGCAGGGCGTTTTCCCGGCTGATCCGGCAGCGCCGCGTAGCGTCGGTGAGTTCCACGAGCAGCGTCGCGGCACCGCTCGCGATGGGCGACACGCGGCATTCGACGACGCGTTCGTCGGCCTGGACCTCGTTCGGCCCCAATCGCAGCTCGTTGGCGTAATGGTCGCCCGTCACGCTGACGCGGCTGAGGATGTCGCGCAATTCGGGATCGTCATCGAGAAGGCGCAGCAGCGATTCGCCGCGGGCGCGGCGCTGGCTCATGCCGAGGATGTTCTCCGCGGCAGGATTCAGGCTCACGATGAGGAGGTTCCTGTCGAGCAGGATGACGCCGGAACTCAGGCTGTCGAGGATGTTCTTGGCGTGTTCGAGAATACTGCCGTCGCCTAGAACGCGACCGTGTTCTGCTGCACGTAGAAGCGGCTCGGCTGGCTTCGGATCATCACCTTGCCCGTCGCGTCCACCACTTCCACCTGGATATTGTGGACCCCCCGCCAGACTTCCTGCAGCTGGAAGCTCGTCCCGCTCACCGGCCGCATCTCGCCGTCGAAGTACGCGCGAACCTGGTGGCCCGGCTTCAGGCCCGGCTGCAGCGCCACCGACACGTTCAGAACGCCCTCGATATTCCATAGCGTTTCTTCCGCCCGGGGCGAGAGAATTTCGATACTGGTGTAGCCGACAGCCGGCTCATCGGCCTCGTCCGCCTCGTCCGCCTCGTCGCCGGACGTCGCAGGAGCCCTCTGGGCGCGGCGCAGCGTCGCGACATTGGGTGCCTGCAACTGCACCACTTCGGCGCCCTCGCGGGGCCGGTCGGAAAAGTGTACGACGCCGTCTTCGTCGACCCAGCGATAGGCCTGCTGTGCCGCCGCGGCAGCCGTGGCAAACAGGCAGAAAAGTACGAAGGCAGGGCGCAGGTCCATCCGGCTAGCATAGCAACTTAATCCCCTTTTGGGGCAGCCACCGGGCGGCCAAAATGCCGCCCGGTTCACAGTTTTAATACCTTACAGGCTGTAATACATGTCGAATTCGACCGGATGCGTCGTCATGCGCAGGCGCGTGACGTTCTCCATCTTGAGGTCGATGTACGCGTCGATCAGGTCGTCCGTGAAGACGTCGCCGGCTTTGAGGAAGGCGCGATCCTTGTCGAGTTCCTTGAGCGCCTCCTCGAGCGAGAACGCCACGAGCTGCAGGGTCTTCTCCTCCTCGGGCGGCAGGTCGTACAGGTCCTTGTCCATCGCGTCGCCCGGGTGGATCTTGTTCTGGATTCCGTCGAGACCCGCCATCAACATGGCCGAGAACGCCAGGTATGGATTGGCCATCGAGTCGGGGAAGCGTACTTCGATGCGCCGTCCCTTCGGGTTCGATACATAGGGAATACGGATCGACGCCGAGCGGTTGCGCGCCGAGTAGGCGAGGATCGTCGGTGCCTCGAAACCGGGAACCAGCCGCTTGTAGCTGTTGGTCGACGGGTTGGTGAACGCGTTGAGCGACTTGGCGTGCTTGATGATTCCGCCGATGTAGTAGAGCGCGGTATCCGAGAGCCCGCCGTAGCCGTCGCCCGAGAACAGGTTCTTGCCGTCCATCGCCAGCGACTGGTGCACGTGCATGCCGTTGCCGTTGTCGTTGACGAGCGGCTTGGGCATGAAGGTTGCCGTCTTGCCATAGGCGTGCGCGACGTTATGCACGACGTACTTGAGGATCTGCACCTCGTCGGCCTTGCGCACGAGCGTGCCGAACTTGACGCCGATCTCGCACTGGCCGGCCGTGGCCACCTCGTGGTGGTGGACCTCCGTTTCGACGCCGAGCTCCTCCAGCGCAAGGCACATCGCCGAACGCAGGTCGTGCAGCGAATCGACCGGCGGCACCGGGAAGTAGCCGCCCTTGACGGTCGGCCGGTGGCCGGTATTGCCTTCCTCGAGACTGCGGTTCTTGTTCCATGCACCTTCTTCGGAGTCGACCTTGTAGAACGCGCCCTGCATGTTGTCGTCCCAGGAGACGTGATCGAAGACGAAGAACTCGTTCTCGGGGCCGAAGAACGCGGTCTCCGCGATACCCGTCGATTTCAGGTACGCCTCCGCGCGCTGGGCGAGCGAGCGGGGACAGCGGTCGTAGCCCAGCATGGTCGACGGCTCGATGACGTTGCAGCGCAGGTTCATCGTGACTTCGTCGGGGAAGATGTCGACAACGGCCGAGGCGGGGTCGGGCATCAGGATCATGTCGGACTCGTTGATGCCTTTCCATCCGGCGATCGACGAGCCGTCGAACATCTTGCCCTCTTCGAACAGGTCTTCCTCGACCGTGTGGGACGGCACGGTGACGTGCTGTTCTTTTCCTTTCGTGTCGGTGAACCGAAAGTCGACAAATTTGACCTCTTTCTCTTTGATGAGGTCGAGTACCTCTGCGGGCGTCATGGTTTCCTCCAAAAGTCGCTATGCACAAAAATGGCCAGCGGCTGCCGGCCCGATTTGCTGTTGATAGT
>DATIUU010000252.1:0-6419 GCA_035466635.1 Woeseiaceae bacterium | reverse complement strand
ACGCGGTCACGAACGCCCTGCGGGCGTGCGAGGGGCTGCCCGTCAAGGTCGTCTGATACCGCGGCATCGTCGGCAACCTGAGCTTCCTCGACCCGATGTAATGGCTGCGCTACCTCAACCCGCGCATCGACCGCATCATCTGTGTGTGCGAGGCCATAAGGCAGTGGTTCCTGCACATGCAGCCGGCGTTCCTGCGCATGCCCGCGGAGCGGCCTGTCACTATCCATAAAGGCCACAAACTGGAGTGGTACTCGGCGGAGCCCGCGAACCTCGGGCAGTTCGGGATCCCGGACGACGCCTTCGTCATCGGCTGCACGGCGGCTTACCGGCCGCGCAAGGGCGTCGAATACCTGGTCGACGCGCTCGGCATGTTGCCTGCCGACATCCCCGCGCATCTCCTGTTGATCGGCCGCATGGACGACCGCAGGCTCACGAAGAAGATCGAAGCGAGCGGCATCGCGGAACGCATCCACCGCGTCGGCTATCGCACCGATGCGCCCGCGGTGACGGCGGCCTGCGACGTCTTTTCGCTGCCCTCGACGAAACGCGAGGGGCTCGCCCGTGCGATCATCGAGGCGATGGCGTACCGCGTGCCGCCGGTGGTCACCGACTGCGGCGGCAGCCCGGAACTCGTCGTCGACGGCACGTGCGGATTCGTCGTGCCGATCAAGAATGCGCGCGCGCTGGCGAATGCCTTCGAGCAGCTCTACCGCGATCCCGAACTGCGCCGGCGCATGGGCGAAGCGGCGCGCGAACGGATCGGCACACACTTCCGCAACGAGGACACGGTGCAGAAGACGATCGCCCTGTACGAAGAACTGGTGCCGAACCCGGACTGATCCGATCGCGGTTCGAGAACCGCTCCTACAGTCGCGCTATTCACGTCCAGAAGCGGGCCCGCGACCGGTCGCACCGGTCCACCTGTAGGAGGGGCCCTGGGCCCGCGATGGTCGCGGCTCGAGAACCGTACCTACAGCTCGACCATCAGTTTCCCGGTATTGCCGCCCGTGAACAGCAGGTTGATGCCCTCGATCGCGCTCTCGAGTCCCTCGAGCTTGTGCGCCCGGTACTTGAGCTTGCCGGCGGCCAGGTACTCCGCGAGCTTCTGCATCATGTACGGCACCTGGTCCCAGTGGTCCGGCATCGTGAAGCCCGTGATCGTGAGGCGCTTCCTAATGATGTTGAGCCAGTTCGGTCCCGGCGACGGGGTGGCCGTGTTGTAGTCGGCGATCATGCCGCAGACGATGATGCGACCGTGCGCGTTCATGCGCTGGAACACGACGTTCTGCACCGGCCCGCCGGTATTCTCGAAGTACAGATCGACACCGTTCGGCGTCGCGCCCGCCAGCTGCTTTTCGAGGTCGTCGGTCTTGTAGTTGATGGCCACGTCGAACCCGAGCTCGTCCTCGAGCCAGCGGCATTTCTCGTCGCTGCCCGCCGTGCCGACGACCGTGAGTCCTTCGGCCTTGCCGAGCTGGCCGACCATCGCGCCGACCGAGCCGGCCGCGCCCGACACGACCAGCGTCTCGCCGGCCTTCGGCTTGCCGATCTCCATCAGGCCCTGCCAGGCCGTGAGACCCGGAAGCGACAGCACACACAGCACGGCCTCGGCAGAAATGCCTGCCGGCAGCTTGTTCAGGCCCTGGCCGTCGCTGACGGCGTATTCGGTCCAGCCGATCATGCCGACGACGCGGTCGCCGACGGCGAAACGGTCGTTCTTCGATTCGACGACCTCGGCGACGCCGCTCGAACGCATGATTTCGCCGAGCTCCACCGGCGGGATGTAACTGCCGCGGTCCTCGCTCATCCAGCCGCGCATGGCGGGGTCGAGCGACATGTGCGTTTGTTTCAGGAGTACCTGGCCGGACGTGAGTTCCGGCGTCTCGAGGGTCACCACCTCGAAGACGTCGGGGGTGATGGTCAGGCGCGGACGTTTGACGAGTTTGATGGCTTTGTAGTGCATGGCGGGTCGGTCGCTCCGGTGGGGTGCTGGCCGCCCATGGTACCCGCAAACGCCGCGACCTGTAGGATCGGGCGTGGGCCCGCGGTTCCGCCGGGCATCGATCGCGGTTCGAGAACCGCTCCCACACCGATCAGCCGTGTAGCGCGCCTGGGCCCGCGAATCGCGGTTCGAGAACCGCGCCTAGAGTCGCAGTGCGCCGTCGACCTCGATGCAGCGGCCGTTCACGTAGTCGTTCTCGAGAATGAACTGCACGGTGTGCGCGATTTCGTCGGGTTCGCCGAGCCGTTTCGCAGGGATCGGATTGGTCATCTTCTCGAGCGCCTCGGGTTTCATCGACATGACGAGGTCCGTGCTGATGAACCCCGGCGCGATGGACGCCGAACGGATGCCGTAGCGCGCAAACTCCTTGGCCCACACGACCGCCATCGCCTGCACGCCGGCCTTGGCGGCCGAATAGTTCGCCTGGCCCATGTTGCCCGAGCGCGATATCGAGGAGATATTGATGATGCAGCCTTTCTGGCCCGACTCGATCATCTTCGCCGCCGCTTCGCGGCCGCACAGGAATACGGCAGTGAGGTTCACGTCGATCACGGCCTGCCACTGGTCGAGCGTCATCTTCGACACCTGCTGGCCGTCCTTGTACTTGAGCGTCATCGCGTCGCGGATGATGCCGGCATTGTTGACCAGGCCATGGATCGGGCCGAAGTCCCCGGCGATGCTGTCGAACAGCGCCTCGACGTCCGGTTCCTTCGCGACGTTCGCGATGTAGCCCTGTGCTTGCGGCGAGCCGGCGGCGCGGCACTCTTTCGCCATCGCCTCGAGCGCCGCCTCATCCAGGTCGACGAGCGCCAGCCGGCACCCGGCAGCGGCCAGCCGTTTCGCCATGGCGGCACCGAGCCCGCGGGCGCCTCCCGTAATCACGATTGTCTTCCCTGCGAGATCCATCGAGTTCTCCTGTCAGTTCATCCGGACGCTGCCCGAGCGGCGCGATTGTGCGCTGCAGCAGCTTTATTGTGCGCTGCACAATACCAGAAAACATCGGAAAACGCCTATACCCCCGTCATTGCCTGAAAAACGCAAATAGCCGATGATCGAAGCGGGCCCAAGGGGATACCGCCATGAGCAAGCACCACAGCGCCGCCGGCGGCAGGGACACGCTCCCGTTCGTCGCGCCGTGCCGGAAACTCTCGCTTTTTGCCCCGTTTCGCTGGATCCGCCTCGGCGCGGCCGACCTGGTCCAGGCGCCGCAGCAGAGCATGGTCTACGGGCTGGCCGTTGCCGTGCTGATCGGCGCTGTCTCGCTCATCGCATGGTTCCGCGGCAGCCAGTGGATTATGTTCGGCATGCTCGGCGGGTTCGTGTTCCTCGCGCCACTCGTGTGCGTCGGTCTCTATGCCATCAGCGCACAGCTCGAACGCGGCATGGAACCGGTGCTGGCTCGCAGCCTGCGCGCCGCATTTCGCCGCCACATCGGCAACGAGGCCGTGTTCGCGCTCGTGCTGCTGGTGATTTTCCTCGTCTGGTCGCGGGCCGCGGTCATCGTCACCGCAGTCATGTACCCGACCGACGGCGACCCGACGACCGCGGAACTGGTCAGCTTCCTCTTATTCGGCAGCGGCGTGGGTGCGATCTTCGCGGCGGTCACGTTCTCGGCCAGCGCCTTCTCGCTGCCGATGATCATGCATCGTGACGTCGACAGCGTCACCGCCATCGTCACCTCCGTCAACGCGGTGCTGAGAAACAAAGGCGCGATGCTGGTGTGGCTCGCGCTCATCATCGTCGGGCTGGTCCTCGGCGTCGTCACTGCGTTCGTGGGCCTGATCGTGATCATTCCCGTCATCGGCTATGCAACGTGGCACGGTTACGAGGAAACCATCGACGCCAGCGCCTTTCCACGGCACCACGAGGGCGTCACGGCGACGCCACGCCCGAGCTCGAGCGCCGCGATGGAACACGATCCGGTTATCTGAGCAGGCGCCTGCTCAGGCCCGGTGGAGTTTCAGTGCGCAGTAGGCCGCGCCGAGCAGTCCTGGCTGGTCGTGGAGGATGAGCTGCGTCGGTATCCGCTCCATGTAGGAGCGGTGCCGGCCCTTGTTCTCGAAGCCATGGCGAAAGCCGCTGTCCTTCAGCAGGTCCGGGTAGCGTTTCGATATGCCGCCCGCGATGAAGATGCCGTCTTCGGCACCGAGCGTCAGCGCGAGGTCGCCCGCCACCTGGCCGAACACCTCGAAGAACATCTGCACGGCTTCCGCGGCCAGCGTGTCGGTGTGGTCGATCGCCGCTTTGAAAATCTCGGCGGGCGCAAGGTGCGCGCGCTTTTCGCCGTGGATACGCATCAAAGCCCAGTAGATGTTCTCGAGCCCCGGTCCGGATACGAGGCGCTCGCTCGATACCCGGTCGAAGCGTTCGCGCAGCGTCCTCAGGATATCGATCTGTACCTGGCTCTCCGGGGCGAAACCACCGTGGCTCGCTTCCCCGGCAATCGGCAGGTAGAGATCGCCGTGTTTGCGCAAGCCGACCGCGCCGAGGCCGGTGCCCGGCCCGATGATGCCGACCATGTAGTCGTCCGCGACTAGCGGCCTGGGTTCGGGCAGGCCGATGGGCATGCAGTCGTCCTTGCCCAGGAACGGCACCGAGTAGGCAATCGCCTCGAAGTCGTTCAGCAGCTGTACCGCGTCGATAGCGAAGTCCGCGGCGAGCTCATCCGTTGCAATCTCCCAGTGATTGTTGGTGAACCGCACCCGCCCGTCGACGATCGGACCCGCGGCCGCGAGACAGATGACGCGAGGTGCGCCGGCATTCACGGACTCCAGGTAATGCTTTATCGCAGCGTCCGCGGACTCGTAGTCATTGCACTGCAGCGTGAGCGCATTCGAGAAACCGGGCTTGCCGGTATCGGCGAGCGCAAAGCGCGCGTTCGTGCCGCCGATATCGCCGATCAGCAGGCAGTCTTTGTCCTGTTTGTTGCTGCGCCGGGCAGGATTCATCGAATGCTTCTCGACCCCGTATGGTCCGCGACCTACTATACAGATAATCGTTTGACTGGCTAGCGAGCGACGCCGATGGCTCCGAAGACACCCGACGGACTGTTACACGCACTGTTGCTGGATCGAAACGGCGGTGCCAGCCCGCTGGATCCGGGCGATATCGAAAAATGGCGGCGCGAAGACGGCCTGCTCTGGCTGCACCTCGACGTCGCCGAAAAACTGCCCGTCAAATGGATGCGCACAACCCTCGGCCTGGAGCGCGTGGTGGTCGAAGCGCTCAACGCGGACGAGACGCGGCCCCGCTCGCTCGGCGTCGGCGACGGCCTGCTCACCGTGTTGCGCGGCGTGAACATGAACCCCGGGGAAGACCCGGAAGACATGGTATCCATCCGCCTGTGGATCGAGCGCGACCGTATCGTCAGCACGCGCCGCAGGAAGCTCCTGTCGGTGCAGGACCTCAAGGAACAGCTGCAACTGGGCACGGGCCCGAAGACTTCCGGCGAGTTCCTTGCCAGCCTCATCGGCCGGCTGGCCGACCGCATCGGCGGCTTCTTCGAGACCATCGAGGAAAACCTGTCATCCATCGAAGAAGCCGGCCCCGACCAAACCGTGCAGACGCGGCGGCAGTCGCTCGCCGCGCTGCGCCGGCAGATCGCCTCGGTTCGCCGCTTCATCGCACCGCAGCGCGACGCGCTCGACCGGCTGTACAGGAACCCCGGCACATTGCTTTCGGACGCCGAGGCCAATAGCCTGCGCGAGGAAGCCGACCGCGTCACGCGCTACCTCGAGGACCTCGACCTCGCGCGGGAGCGGGCCGTCGTGCTGCAGGAGGAACTGCTCAACGAACTTGCCCAGCAGCAGAACACGCGCATGTATGTGCTGTCGGTCGTCGCCGCCATCTTCCTGCCGCTCACGTTCGTCACCGGGCTGCTCGGCATGAACGTCGGCGGATTACCCGGCGTCGAGTCACCGGAGGGATTCCTCATCGCGGTCGTCGTAATGGCAGTGACGAGCGCGGCGTTGCTCACCTATTTCCGCTATCGCAAGTGGTTGTGAGGCGCGCGGCTGCCGCCGCGAATTCCGCGATCGCTGCGAAGTTCCTGTCGCGCAGCAGTCCGGGTGGCGCGATCCACGAACCGCCGATGCAGGCGACGTTCGGCAACGACAGGTAGTCACTGGCGTTATCCGGCCCGATGCCGCCCGTGGGCATGAAGCGCACTTCCGGGATCGGCGCGCCGACCGCCTTCAGGAACGCGGCGCCACCGGACAGTTCCGCCGGGAAGAATTTCTGCAACGTATAGCCGAGGTCCAGCAGCCCGAGCATCTCCGATGCGGTCACCGCGCCCGGGACGAAGGGCATCGCTGCATCGGCCACGGCTTCGAGCAGCGCGGCGCTGCTGCCGGGGCAAACGGCGAACGACGCGCCGGCCGATTTCACCGCCGCGACCTGCTGAGCGCGGCGCACGCTG
>DATIUU010000251.1:0-2109 GCA_035466635.1 Woeseiaceae bacterium | reverse complement strand
AGGGCTGCAACGAAGCGGCAGGCGATCGGACGGCAACCCCTCATTATCAATAACCTACGTTGGGACTGACGGGTATCGGGCGAGGCTTCGTTGCTCGTCGCTGGTGTACATACCGTACACGTCGCTCCTCGTGCCTCGCCTCGCCCTCCGGGAGCGCGCCTGTGCCGACATTGCCGCGTTGCAATCCTTGTAAAGGGCTCGCCATTCACGGCGGATCGCGCCTTGCACTGTCGGCACAGGCGCACTCTGAATTTCACAAGATTAACGGCGGGGTACACTAGAGTGCCACCTGTCGCAATGCGAGCCGGATGATATCCTCCGCCGACTTGCCGTCAACGTCGAGTTCGCCAATCAGTTTCTGGACCTCGCGCGGCTTGTAGCCGAGCGAGATCAGCGCATCGACGGCTTCCGACTTCGCGCCCGCTTCCGTTTCGACCCTCTTAGCACCGATTTGTGCGGTTGGCTTATCGATACGATCGCGCATCTCGATGATCAGGCGCTCGGCGGTCTTCTTGCCGATGCCGGGCACCTTCACCAGCGAAGCGGTGTCCTCGTACTCGACGCAGCGCCTGAAGCCCGCGACGCTCATCGCCGACAGCACGGCAAGCCCCATCTTCGCACCCACTCCGCTGATCCGCAGCAGCATGCGGAACAGCGCGCGCTCTTCCTGGGTGGCGAAGCCGTAGAGCATCTGCGCATCCTCGCGAACCACCAGGTGCGTGAACAGGAACAGTTCGTTGCCCATCGGCGGCAGCTCGAGAAACGTCGACATCGGCGTCTCGACTTCGTAGCCGACGCCGTGGCACTCGATGATGACCGTCGGCGCCTGCTTGAGCATCAACCGGCCGCGCAGCGAGCCGATCATCGCGGCAACACCGCTGCCTCGCGCATCGCGAGCCGCGTCCTGATGCGGTGCTGGTGGCCGTGACACAGCGCCGCGGCCAGCGCGTCGGCCGCGTCCAGGGACGGCGCGGAATCCAGCCTGAGGAGCGATATCACCATGTGCTGCACCTGCTGCTTGGTCGCCGCGCCGGTGCCGACGATCGCCTGCTTGATCTCGCGCGGCGCATATTCGTAAACGTCGACGTCGAAACCGAAGGTCGCGCACAGGGCCGCCGATCGCGCGTGGCCGAGCTTCAGCGCGCTGCCCGCATTCTTGTGCATGAAGACGCTCTCCACCGCGACCACGTCGGGGCGGTATTCCTGCACGATGTCGCTGACGGCATTGAAGATCTGCCGGAGACGATCGGGGAACGTGCCATCGGCACTGCTCACCACGCCGCTGGCAACGTACGTCGCGTCGTCGCCCACGAAATCGAGCACGCCGAAACCGGTCTTCCGGGAGCCGGGATCAATACCCAGGATGCGTCGCGTACTGGCCAATTCGATGCTCAGATCTGCGCCAGCACGTCGTCGCTGATGTCGGCGTTGCTATAGACTTCCTGCACGTCGTCGAGATCCTCCAGCGTTTCGAGCAGCTTCACCATCGAGGCCGCATCCTCCAGGTCGAGCTCGGAACTGGTCGAGGCGCGCATGGTCAGCTCCGCGGACTCCGGCTCGTGCCCCGCGGCGCGCATCGCATCCCGGACCCGCTCGAATTCGCCGGGATCGGTCAGCACCTCGATCGAGCCGCCGTCGTCCACGACGATGTCTTCGGCACCCGCCTCGATCGCGGCCTCCATGATCGCATCCTCGTCCGAGCCTTCGGGATAAAACAGCAGGCCCACGTGGTTGAACAGGTAATTGACGGAGCCGTCGGCACCCAGGTTGCCGCCACTCTTGGAGAAGGCGTGGCGCACTTCGGCCACCGTGCGATTCCTGTTGTCGGTCAGGCAGTCCACCATCACGGCGGTCCCGCCCGGGCCGTAGCCTTCGTAGCGGATCTCCTGGTAGTCCGCGCCGTCGAGTTCGCCCGCGCCGCGCTTCACGGCGCGCTCGATGTTGTCCTTGGGCATGCTCTGCGCCCTGGCCTTGTCGATCGCCAGCCGCAGGCGCGGGTTGGCAACCGGATCGCTGCCGCCCATCTTCGCCGCCACCGTGATCTCACGAATCAGTTTCGTGAAAAGCTTGCCGCGTTTCTTGTCCTGGGCGCCCTTGCGGTGCTGGATA
>DATIUU010000250.1:0-9745 GCA_035466635.1 Woeseiaceae bacterium | reverse complement strand
ATAGTCTCGGCGGCCTCCAGGTCCGCGGCGTCGCGGGCGGAGCTGTAGTAATAGTCCCGCTCCATGTCGCCATTCGCATTGGCGAGGACCGCGCAGCTGAGCGAGTGGCTCGTCTTTGCATAACTGCCGAAGAACCCGTGCGTGTTGCCGTATGCGCGCACGCCGCGGTTGGTCCATACGGTCGCGCCTTCGGAGTTGCTGATGCGCTTGTCGTGACCGAGCGCCGCGGCCTCGCAGGTGATCGCGAGATCGATGGCGGCCGCCGCATCCAGGGTCCACGGGTGGTCCAGGTCGAGGTCGGGTACCTCGGTGCACATGCGGTCGGCATCCGCGAGCCCGGCGTACTTGTCCTCCGCGGTATAGCTCGCGAAAGTACATGCCTTGGCGACCGTTTCACGGATCGCGTCGCGCGAAACGTCCGACGTGCTGGCGCTGCCCTTCCTCGAGCCGCAGTACACCGTCACGCCGATGCCGCGATCGTTGGTGTACTCGAGGCTCTCCACGTCACCCAGCCGGGCCGTCGCCGCGAGACCGATGTCGTGGCTCACGGCGACCTCGGCCTGGTCCACGCCACGCGCGCGCGCCTCCGCGAGGGTGCTCGCGATGATGTCCTCGAGTTCCTGGTGCCCGAGCGATTGCGCGGCCGTGACCTCGCCCATGTAATGCTTCCCGCGTTGACAGGGTCCGGCCGTCCGGGGCTCGTGCTAGACTTCCACCCCGTTCCGTCCCACCCGGTCCGGATTAGACAAGCCGAGTAGCTTAGCCGGTGACCCAGCCAAAGCCCAGTAAATCAGCGCGAAAAAGAGAGCAGCTCGAACTGCAGCAGCTGGGCGAACGCCTGATCGGCCTCTCCGCCGACGAATTGCAGACGCTGCCGATCGACGAGCGCCTGCGCGATGCCGTGCTCGCCGCGTCGAAAATACGCGCGCACGGTGCGTTGCGCCGGCAGAAACAGCTCATCGGCAAGCTGATGCGCAGCTCTGACCCGGAACCGATCCGGCAAGCGCTGTGCGCGCGCGAAACCGACGATCGCCTGGCGAAACGGGTCTTCGCCGACGCGGAACGCTGGCGCGACCGCATCGCCGCCGGCGGGGACGTGGCGATCGGTGAATTCTGTGAACACAGCGGCGCCGCGGCCGCGCCGCTCGCCGGGTTGCTCGGCCGTATCCGCAGTGCACCCAGCGAGCGCGCCGAGAAAAGCCTGCGCCGCCAGTTGTTCCGCGAGATTCACGACGCGCTGATCAGGGCGGCGCAGGATGATAGAATTTCGCAATGAAATACCCGATCGGCATCATCATGGGGTCACGCTCCGACTGGGACACCATGCGTCACGCGAGCGAAACGCTCGACACGCTGAACGTTCCGCACGAGGTCCGCGTCGTGTCCGCGCATCGCACGCCCGACCTGCTGTTCGAATACGCGGAGACGGCGCTCGAGCGGGGCCTCAAGGTCATCATCGCCGGCGCGGGCGGCGCCGCGCACCTGCCGGGCATGACCGCCGCCAAGACCCGTGTGCCGGTTATCGGCGTCCCGGTGCAGTCGAAGGCGCTGAGCGGCCAGGACTCGCTGTTGTCGATCGTGCAGATGCCGGCCGGTGTGCCCGTGGGTTCGATGGCGATCGGCAAGGCGGGCGCCATCAACGCGGCGCTGTTTGCAGCCGCGATAGTGGCCAATGAGGATGCCGCCGTCGCCGAGGCACTCGATCGCTACCGCCGGAACCAGACCGACGCGGTACTGGCCGACCCCGACCCCAGGCTCTGACGTCACCCATGCGTGTCGGCATCATCGGCGCCGGTCAGCTCGGCCAGATGCTCGGATTTGCGGCGCAGCGCCTGGGCGTCACCTGCCGTTTCCTCGATCCCGCCGAGGAACCGCCGGCGGCCGACGCGGGCGAGGTGATTCGCCGACCGTTCGATGACGCCGATGCGCTCGCGGAACTGGCGGCCGACTGCGACGTGATTACCTACGAATTCGAGAACGTCCCGGTCGCGGCGCTGCTCAGCATCGCCGACCGTGTGCCGGTCTTCCCGCCGCCCGAGGCGCTCAGCAATGCGCAGGACCGGCTGGCCGAGAAGCGCCTGTTCGATGAACTGCAGATCCCCCTGCGGCGCTACCGTGCCGTCGATTCGCTCGATGACCTGCGCGCGGCAGTGGAGGCGATCGGCCTCCCGCTGGTTCTCAAGACACGGCGCTTCGGCTACGACGGCAAGGGCCAGTACCGCGTGAAGACGCGGGACGACATCGATGACGCGTGGCGCGCGCTGGGCGGAACAGCGCTCATCGCGGAGGAGTGGCTGGATTTCGATTACGAGGTCTCGGCGATCGGCGCGCGGTCCCCGGGCGGGGAATTCGTGATGTATCCGCTGACGCACAACGAGCATGCCGCCGGCATACTGCGGCGGTCGCGTGCGCCCGTCGACGCACCGGCCCTCGAGGCGAAGGCGCGGGCCTGCATGAAAGCGATGCTCGAGCGCCTGGATTACGTCGGGGTGCTGGCCCTGGAGCTGTTCGTCGTCGGCGACCGGCTGCTCGCGAACGAATTCGCTCCGCGCGTGCACAATTCGGGGCACTGGACCATCGAGGGCGCCGCCACGAGCCAGTTCGAGAACCACCTGCGCGCCGTCACGAATCAGCCGCTCGGCCCGACGACATGCCGTGGGCATGCCGGCATGCTGAACCTGATCGGCGAGATTCCGGACGCCGTGCGGCGGCTCACGATACCGGGCTGCTGGCTGCATGATTATGGCAAACGAGCGCGCGAGGGCCGCAAGCTCGGTCACATTACCGTCGTCGCGGATTCCGCCGGCGAGCGCGACGAGCGGCTGCGGCAGGTCGAGGCTGCACTTGCCGAAGTGTGACGCAGTCGACCCGGAATTCCGGGACCCGGCAATGGCGAGAGGTGGACAAAAGCAGGTAAACTGCGCGAGTTCCACGTTGCAAGCGCCTGAACCTCCAGAGAAAATACCCGGTCACGCAGACAAGCGAACGAGATGTCATACCTCGAGCACTTCAAACTCAAAGAGCAGCCGTTCAGGCTGACGCCGGATCCGGCCTTCGTCTACTGGAGCAAGCAGCACTCCAGGGCCAAGGCCTACATGGAATCCACGATCTGGCTCGCGGACGGTTTCGTCGTCATCACGGGCGAGATCGGCTCCGGCAAGACCACGCTGCTGCAATCGTTCCTGGAAGAGCTCGATAACAGCGTGGTCTACGCGGTCATCTCACAGACACAGCTGACCGCCACGGAATTCCTGCAGGCAGCGCTCACGGAATTCGGTTTCAAGCCGTTCGAAAAGCGCAAGGTGGAACTGCTCGACATGCTCAACATGTTCCTGATCGAGCAGTACGCGAACGACAAGAAAGTGGTGCTGATCGTCGACGAGGCACAGAACCTGTCGCTCAAGGTGCTCGAGGAAATCCGCATGCTCTCGAACATCGAGACGCACAAGGAGAAGGTGCTGCGCATCATCCTAGCAGGCCAGCCGGAGCTCAGGGAAAAGCTCGACTCGCCGAAACTCAAGCAGCTCGCGCAGCGCGTGCGGCTGCGCTTTCATCTCGGCGCACTCGACAAGCAGGATACGCGCTCCTACATCAGTCACCGCCTGCAGGTTGCCGGTGCGGCGTCCGAAGACCTGATCGCCGCCGATACGCTGGACGTCATCTATCGCTATACGGGCGGCGTACCGCGCCTCATCAACACGCTGTGCGACACCGCCTTGCTGTGCGCCTTCGCGGACAGCAAACCGGCGGCAGGTGTCGACGACATCATGGCAGCCGTCGCCGAGCTCGACTGGGACGAGCACGAGAGCAATACCGGCGTCTACGAGCAGCTGCAGCAGATTGCCAGCCGGCGCCCCGGCACCGAATCGCACGTCATGCAGATCGAGGTGCGCACGAACGGCGAAACCGAATCGATACAGACCTTCCCGCCCGGCAGGGTGATCGTGGGCCGTTCACCGGACAACGAAATTTACATCAAGAGCAAGTTCGTCAGCCGCCACCACCTGCAGCTGGTCTGTGACGAAGACAGGTGCGTGGTCGAAGACCTGAACAGCACGAACGGTGTGTTCATCGGCGAAGCCCAGGTCAAGAAGCGCGCACTCGCGAGCGGCGACGTAATCTCCCTCGGCGTGCATGAACTCATCTACACGTACATCGGGAAAGGCGTTCAACAGTCATCCGACAGGGAAGCCGACTTCGCGGACACGCATGACGACGTGCCTTCCGTCGTCGGCGCGAATCCCGCGGACCGCAAGCAGGGCTAGCTACTGCGCCGGTGCGTGACGCGCGAGTCGCGCCGCTTGAGCAGGACCACCAGCCCGCCGACCAGGCAGACCACCCCGGTCACGAAACAGATCGTCGGCCAGTACCAGTGGTTGACGTACATCGACGCGGACAGCGAGATGACGCCGACCAGCAGGTAAAAATACGGCAAACTCTCGTAAATTGGCTTGGAAATCCACATGGCGCCTGCAACCGAGACCCGGGTCACTCATTGTCCACGGCCGCCACGCCGCCGTCCAGTCGCCACCGGGCGGGCTGCCCGCGCGCGCTGGTCAGGCGAGCCGGAACAGCCGCAACAGCTTCGCCAGGATCGAGTCGGAGAGTCCGTCGACCGACAGGTCGGGCTCGAAATCAAGCTTTTCGCCACGGACTGCCTGCGCAAGTGACTGCGTCGCGGAATCCATGTCTTTCTCCGTTATCGTGCTTTCGAACGCCATTATCGAAATCCTCCATGAGACGCCCGGAACGATACAGAAGTTGGCGGCGCGATGCGGTGAGACAGGTCACAAGCCTTGATTCGACGCGCGCCGGTGACAGTTATGTCAATAGTCGCATCGCAGCGACACGCGGATGCTGCGGCCGCGCAGAGGCCTGACGTCGCAAGCGACCGGCTGCCTATGCCGTTCCGCCGACGGTCAGTTCGTCGATCTTCAGCGTCGGCTGGCCGACGCCGACGGGCACCGACTGGCCTTCCTTGCCGCAGGTGCCGACGCCGTCGTCCAGTTCGAGGTCGTTGCCCACCATGGAGATCCTCGTCAGGGCGTCGGGGCCGTCGCCGATCAGCATCGCGCCCTTGACGGGCGTCGTGATGGCGCCGTTTTCGATCAGGTATGCTTCGCTCGCGGAGAAGACGAACTTGCCCGACGTGATATCGACCTGTCCGCCGCCGAAGTTGGGTGCATAGAGACCCTTTTTCACCGACGCGATGATCTCGTCGTGCTCGTGCGGACCCGCGAGCATGTAGGTGTTGGTCATGCGCGGCATCGGCACGTGCGCGAACGACTCCCGGCGGCCGTTGCCGGTGGGTGCGACGCCCGTCAGCCGGGCGTTCATCTTGTCCTGCATGTAGCCCCTGAGCACGCCGTTCTCGACGAGCACGTTGTATTGCCCGGGCGTGCCCTCGTCGTCGATGGCGAGCGAACCGCGGCGATTCGCCAGGGTACCGTCATCGACGATCGTGCAAAGCGGCGATGCGACGCGCTGGCCGACCTTCCCAGAGAACGCCGAGGTTCCCTTGCGATTGAAGTCCCCCTCGAGCCCGTGTCCGACGGCCTCGTGCAGCAGGATGCCCGGCCATCCGGACCCGAGCACGACGGGCATGGTGCCGGCCGGCGCCGGCACGGCCTCGAGCGCCACGCCAGCCTGTCGCACGGCTTCCCGCGCGTACTTCATGGGCAGGTCCCCGTCGAGGAAATAGCTCAGGTCGTAGCGCGCCCCGCCGCCCGAATAGCCCTGCTCGCGGCGGCCGTTATGCTCGAGTATCACGCTCACGTTGAAGCGCACCAGCGGCCGCACGTCGGCGGCAAGCGTGCCGTCCGAGCCCGCGACCAGCACCAGGTCCTGGCTGCTCGTCATGCTGATGATCACCTGCTCGACGCGCGAATCCAGCGCCCGTGTCCCGGCGTCGATCCGCGTGATGAGCGCGGTCTTGTCCGCGTCCTGCATGCTGGTCGTCGGATCGGTAACCGGGTACAGCGGCACCGCGGCGCCGCGACGCCAGGCCGGCACGCGCTTGTCGTCGCCCTGGCGCGCGATCGCACGTGCGGCCGCCGCCGCCTGTTCGAGCGCGGGCAGCATCAACTCGTCGGAGTACGCGAAGCCGGTCTTCTCGCCGCTCACGGCGCGCACCCCGACGCCCTGGTCGAGACTGAAGCTGCCTTCGCGGATGATGCCGTCCTCCAGCGTCCAGCTCTCCTGGCGGGATACCTGGAAATACAGGTCGGCGTAATCCACGCCGCCGCGCAGCACGCTGCCGAGCGTCCGGCTCAGGTGGCGTTCCTCGAGCCCCGCGGGGCCGAGCATGTCGGTCATCACCGAGTCGATGGGGTCTGTTACCTTGCTCAAATCGTGCTCCTACAAGCGGCGGTTCGCGAGGGCCGGAAACCGCTCGCGCAAGCTGTCCGGGGCCCCGGGGTCGATGTCGGCGACGACGGCGCAGTTGCCGGCCGCCTGTTCGGCCAGCACGCGGCCCCACGGGTCCACGATGAGCGAATGACCGTAGGTTTCGCGGTTGTCCGGGTGCGTGCCGAACTGGCCCGGGGCTACGACCCAGGCGAGGTTCTCGATCGCCCGCGCGCGCAACAGCGTATGCCAGTGCGCGGCGCCCGTGACGGCCGTGAACGCCGCAGGAACCGTAAACACGGTTGCGCCGGCATCCACGAGCGTCCGGTACAGCTCTGGAAATCGGACATCGTAGCAGACCGTCAGCCCGACGCACCCGGCGGGCGTGTCGACCGTCGCCGGCTCGTCGCCCGCGACCATCGAGTGCGACTCGCGGTAGGACTCCTCGCTGCCGGGCAGGTCGACGTCGAAAAGATGGATCTTGCGGTAGATGGCCCGCTGTTCCCCCCGGTCGTCCACGACGACGCAGGCGCCGTACACGCGCCCGGGCTCGGGCGACTCGAGCGGCATGCTGCCGCCGACGATCCATAAGCCGTGCTTCGCCGCCGTTTCGCTCAGAAAGTCCTGTATCGGCCCTGCGCCGGGCCGTTCCGCATGCAGCGACTTGTCGCGCCCGCGTATGGGCATCAGCGCGAAGTTCTCCGGCAGGGCCGCGAGCGTGCAGCCGTCGCGCGCGGCATCGCCGAGCAACTGCGCGGCCAGCTCGAGGTTCCGGCCCACGTCGGCGCCGCTGTTCATCTGGATGGCTGCTACCCGCACAATCGCCTCCTCACCCGTATCGCTGTGCCAGAGGATACTACTCCGACTCCAGGATGCACCCCGCGAGCTCCGCGCGCGACGCGAACGATGCCGCATTGGTGCTCTCGATCGCCGGATCGTCCCAGGAGCCGTCAATCGCGTAGTAGACCTGCCCCATCTCCTGCAGCGGCTTCTTGAAGATCTGCGAAAAGATCAGCAGCGCGGCGGCGATCTGCGGGCCCGCGACGACGGCGCCGACCACGGGCAGCGTATTGCCGAAATTCGCAGCCACGACCGCCGTCTGTTCGTACTCGCGCGCCGTGAGGCTGGCCCGGCCGATGATGGCGATGTTCGCCGCGGGACCCTCGAGCGACAGGTCGCACGTATAGGCTTCGCCGTCGACGATACGAAACGTCCCGTCGAGCGCGTCGAACCCGAAGCCCTTGTCGAACACGTCCGTGAAATCCAGCGACAGCCGGCGCGGCAGCGCGACGATACTCATCAGGCCGAACAGGCGTCCTGCGCCCGGTTCGATCTCGTTCAGCTGGCCGGCGCCGAACCGTACCTGCACGTCGCCGTCGAGGCTCGCGAACACATCGGTCCGCGGCCCGCCCGACCAGCTCACGTCGAACATCAGGGTCATGTCGTTGCCGTCGATCCCCGGCGCGTAGTCGAGGCGCTGCATGGTCTCCGTGACGTCGGTACTCGTCAGTGTCGCCATGAGATGGCTGCGGAAACCGGACGGGTCGGTCGCGTCGGCAACCCAGCGCGCATTGCCGACGACTGCGAAGCTGGCGTCACGGGCGACGAAGGCGTCCGCGACCAGGCCCTCGTCCGTGCGCGCCAGCTGCATGTCCAGCGCGCCCAGGAAGCGGTTGCCCAGTGCGAATTCCGCGGCCTTCAGCGTGATCGGCGGCAGGGTGCGGGGATCCACCTCGGCGCGCTCTGCCGCGGCGTCCGGTGCAGCGTCGTCGCCGGGGAGCACGAGGCGCTCCATGTCGAGCGTGACCGCCCGGCCCGAGCCGAACTCGTAGGGAACGAACACCGAGCCCGTTACCTGTTCGCCCTCGAACTGGACCAGCCAGTCGCGGGCGCTGCGGTCGACGCGCACCCTGTGATTCCGCAGATGCTGTCCCAGCACCCGCAGGCTGTCGACGTTCACGTCGACCGAACGGATGCGGTCGGCCGTGCCCGTGCGTTGCTCGTCGCCGCGCGACAACTGCAGCCATTCGTCGAAGCGAATGCTCTCGACGTTGCCACGAATGTGCAGGCCGCGTGTCTCGGCCGCCTGCAGTTCGCCGCCACCCAGTGCCAGCACGCCCCGCTCCAGGTCCCAGGTGTCGCCGTCCCGTGCGAACGCGATATTCCAGCTCACGCCGCCGTCCGCCGTGCCGCGGCTTTCGATGCGCTGGCCGCCGGGCAGGAACGCGATATCGCCCGAGACGTTCGCAACCTCCGCGGCGGGTTTCAGGAACGGTTCCGGCAGCCCGACCTCCATGCCGACGAGGTCGCTGCCGACACGCACGGTGAACGGCGTGGGTTCGTCGCTGTTGCCGCGCGGGAACAGCAAGTCGACGACGTAATCCGCCTCGCCCCGGACGAGGCCGGCGACCGGTAACCCGAGACCTGCCGACAGTCCCTGTGCGTCGACGGCACCGCGAGCGCGGGCCACCACCTGGAACCGGGGCAGGTCCGGCGGCGCATTGTCGACCGCGATTTCCACGGGCCGGCCGAGAAACGTACCTCCCAGCGCCTCGCTCGTAACGCTCGTGCGGTCGATCGTCACCACGCCGTTCAGCGCGGTCACGGGCGGGTCGAAACCCTCGACCTGCACGCCAGCGTCGTTGGCGACGATGCGCGCCGTCACCGTGAAGTTGCCCGACTCCGTGATCGGCACCATCAGGTCGAGATTGAGCGCCGCATCGCCGGCGACGCGAATCCGCCGCAGATGGCCGCCGAACAGCTTCGCGAGCGGACTGCTCTGCACGTAGCTGTGCAGCGATTCCAGGGTGCCGGTCGAGTACGAGTCAATGGTAAGCACGGGCTTGCGCAGGTCGTCGATCTCGACCTTCGCGTCCACGACCTCGCGGCCGCGATTGACCGAACGGTTGCGCTCGGTGTACAGGCGCGTGTTGTCGAGAACGACGTCCATGTCGATGATCTCGGCGGCGGGCCAGTCGGGCAGGAACTTGAACGTCGTGTCGCGCACGTTGGCTTCCAGCAGGAAGCGCCCTTCCCCGCCGTCGAACGGGAACTTGTCGAGCGGGCCATGGAGCCGGGTCGTGCCGCTCGGGATGCTGCCCGACACCAGCGCATCCTGGAACCAGTCGTAGAGCTTGCTGTGCATGAGCTTGCCGGGAATGAAGCGCTTGGCGGAGCCGATGTCGGTAATGCCCCATCGCGATACGAGGTCGATCTCCGGTGCTTCGCCCTCGTCCAGCGTGACCTGGATGTTGCTCTGGCTGTCGAGATCGGCGTTGCTGATCGCAATGTTGTCGGACAGCACCGTGATGCGATCGCCACTGCGGCGCCAGATGACGGTGCCGCTGGCGGCGTCGATCGGGATCGGTTCGGCCAGGTGACTGGCGAGGTCGACGACCAT
>DATIUU010000249.1:0-3543 GCA_035466635.1 Woeseiaceae bacterium | reverse complement strand
CCTCATCGCGCAGACGCTGATCCCGGCGTTGCTGCATGCGGACCAGCCGTTCCAGGTCTGCATCGACGGCGGCACGCATAACCCCATGAGCCCGCCGTTCGAATTCCTCGCGGGCAGCTACCTGCCCTTGTTGCGCCGCATGGGCGCGCACGTCGAGGCGCAACTGGTCCGGCGCGGGTTCTACCCTGCCGGCGGCGGCCGCATCGAACTCTCCATCGGCACGTGCACGGGACTGGCGCCGATCGAGCTTTGCAGCCGGGGGGCACTGCTCCGCAAGCAGGCCGTCGCGACCGTCTCGCGCCTGCCATTGAGTATCGCGCACCGGGAGCTTGCGACACTCGGTGACGCACTCGGCTGGCCTGCCGAGATTCTCCACGCGCGCGAAGACGACGACGGTACCGGGCCCGGGAATGCCGTCATCGTCGAGCTCGAGTTCGAAAACCTGACCGAGGTATTCTCGGGTTTCGGATTGAAAGGGCGACCAGCCGAGACCGTCGCCGAAGGGGTGGCGACAACGGTTGCCGATTACCTGGCCGGCGCTGCCGCGGTCGACGCGCACCTCGCGGACCAGCTGCTGCTGCCGATGGCGATCGCCGGCGGCGGCCGGTTCACGACGCTACAGCCCACGCAGCACACGCTCACGAACATCGGCATCATCGAAGCGTTCCTGCCGGTCGGGATACGTGTCGAACGAAATCGGGAAGAATTCTCTACAATAACTGTCGGCTGAATTTCCCGAGGCACCGATGCACGAGACAGGCACCGAACGCTGGCAACACGATCACGTTTTCGCGCAGGACCGGGTGCGGCCCGGCGAGAGCCGCACGCTGCTCGTGGTGGTGATCACGGCCACGATGATGGTCGTGGAGATCGCTGCCGGGCTCGTCTACGGTTCGATGGCCTTGCTCGCCGACGGCCTGCACATGGCGTCGCACACCGCGGCGCTCGGCATGGCGTTTCTCGCCTACGTGATTGCGCGCCGGCTCGCGGCCGACGCACGTTTCTCGTTCGGCACCGGCAAGCTCAACAGCCTTGCCGGGTTCGCGAGCGCGGTCCTGCTGCTGGGGTTCGCGGTGATCATGGTGACGGAAAGTACGTCGCGATTCATATCCCCCGTCGAGATCTCTTACGACCAGGCGCTCGTCGTCGCCGTCGTCGGGCTGATCGTCAACGGCCTCAGTGCGTGGATCTTCGCGGCCACGCCGCACGATCACCACGGCCATCACGGTCACGGCCACGCGCATCAACACGACCACAACCTGCGCGCTGCCTACCTGCACGTGCTCGCCGACGCGCTGACCTCGATGCTCGCGATCGTCGCGCTCCTCGCCGCCAAGTTCTACGGCCTGAACTGGCTCGATCCGTTCATGGGCATTGTCGGTGCAGCGCTCGTCGCGCGATGGTCTTACGGGCTCATCCGGGATTCCGCCCGGGTGTTGCTCGATCGCCAGGCAGACGACGAGACGCTCGCGGCGCTCAGGGCATCGCTCGAACGCGATACCGGCGACCGCGTGACGGACCTGCACTGCTGGAGCATCGGCCCCGGAATCTACGCGGCCGACTTCGCGATCGTCAGCGACGACCCGCAGCCGCCGGACGATTACCGGTCGCGGATCCCGCACGAACTCGGCATCGTGCACGCGACCATCGAGGTTCAGCGCTGCCCCGATCATTGAGCTCCTCCCCGAATTCCAGCCGCGCAAAAAAAGACGGCGGCGCATTACGCGCCGCCGTCCGCTTGCTTCAGGTATTGTTCGAACCAGCGATTAGCGGCTGGCGACCGCCGTGCCCTGAGAAGCCTGGGCGATATCGAAGCGATCAAGCATCATCACCTTGTTCCAGGCAGCGACGAAGTCGTTCACGAACTTCTCTTCGCCGCCGCTCGTTGCATAGACTTCGGCAATGGCGCGCAGCTCCGCGTGCGAACCGAACACCAGGTCGACCGGCGTCGCGGTCCACCTGGCCTTGCCGCTCGCGCGGTCGCGGCCTTCGTAGACGCCCTGTTCCTTCTCCGACCTCGTCCAGACCGTGTCCATGGTGAGCAGGTTGACGAAGAAGTCATTGCTCAAAGTGCCCGGCTGGTCGGTGAATACGCCATGCTTCGAGTCGCCGGCATTGGCGCCCAGGGCGCGCATGCCGCCGACCAGCACGGTCATCTCGGGAACGGTCAGCGCCAGCGTGTCAGCCTTGTCGACCATCATGTCCGTCGGCGATCGGTAGTTGCCCTCGCCGAAGTAGTTGCGGAACGCGTCCGCCTTCGGCCGCAGTACCTCGAACGACTCGATGTCGGTCTGCTCCTGCGTGGCATCCGTGCGGCCGGGCGTGAACGGAATCTGCACTTCGTAGCCGGCCTTCTTCGCCGCGTGCGCGACGGCAGCATCGCCGGCCAGCACGATCATGTCGGCCATCGATACTTTCTTGCCGCCTTTCTGCGCGCGGTTGAAATCTCTCTGGATGCGGCCGAGCGTGTTGAGCACGTCCTCCAGTTCGTCCGGGTTATTGACATCCCAGCTGACCTGCGGCGCGAGGCGGAGCCGTGCACCGTTCGCACCGCCGCGCATGTCGGTGTCGCGGTAGGTGGACGCCGATGCCCAGGCCGTGCGGACGAGCGCGGGTATGCTGAGCCCCGACTTGAGCACTTCGTTCTTGAGCGCGGTGACGTCGTCCTTGTCGATGAGCTTGTGATCGACGGGCGGCACCGGGTCCTGCCAGATCAGCACCTCTTCAGGACCACCGACGTAGCGGGCACGCGGACCCATGTCGCGGTGCGTCAGCTTGAACCATGCCCTGGCGAATGCGTCCTCGAACGCCTCGGGGTCCTCGAGGAAGCGCTTCGAGATTTTCTCGTAGGCCGGGTCGAACCGCAGCGACAGGTCGGTCGTCAGCATCACGGGCGCGTTGCGCTTGCCGGGGATGTGCGCGTCCGGAACCAGATTGGCCGCGTCCGGGCTCTTCGGGATCCACTGGATCGCGCCGGCCGGGCTCCTGGTCTGCACCCACTCGAATGCGAACAGGTTCTGCAGGTAGTTCATGCTCCACTTCGTGGGCGTTACGGTCCATGCGCCTTCGAGGCCGCTGGTGACCGTGTCTTCGGCATTACCCTTGCCGCACTTGTTCATCCAGCCCAGGCCCTGCTCTTCGATGGGAGCGCCGCCGGGCTCGGGGCCGACGCAGTCGGCGGGCTTGTGCGCGCCGTGCATCTTGCCGAGCGTATGGCCACCCGCGATGAGCGCAACGGTTTCTTCGTCGTTCATCGCCATGCGGCCGAAGGTCTCGCGGATGTCGTGCGCGGCCAGCACCGGATCCGGATTGCCGTTCGGCCCTTCCGGATTGACGTAGATCAGGCCCATTTGCACGGCAGCAAGAGGCTTTTCGAGTTCACGATCGCCCTCGTATCGCTCGTCCGCGAGCCACTCCGTCTCGGGGCCCCAGTAAACGAGGTCGGCTTCCCAATCGTCCACGCGGCCGCCCGCGAATCCGAAGGTTGCGAAGCCCATGTCTTCCAGCGCGACATTACCGGCCAGCACCATCAGGTCGGCCCAG
>DATIUU010000248.1:0-2710 GCA_035466635.1 Woeseiaceae bacterium | reverse complement strand
GACCGACAGCGCCTTCAATACCGGCGACACCAGCATGACGCCCGCGACAGCACCCAGGAAGGTGCCAATGATCCTGCCCCAGTACAATCCTGCTCCTGCCGGCGCCGCCGAACGTGCAAACCAGCATCGTAGCGCCTGCGGCGCGGCATGCCTACGCCCATCGCTTGCCACACCAGGGTCGAACGGCGATCATCCCCGTAGCGATCCCATCGAGCACGCTTATGACTGACAACGCCGGCGCGATTTTCGAGTCCTCGGTACCGGGCTACCCGCTGATCGGGCGCGGCAAGGTCCGTGACATTTACAGTGTCGACGACGATCACCTGCTCATCGTGACGACCGACCGGCTGTCCGCGTTCGACGTCGTCATGCCGGACCCGGTGCCGGGCAAGGGGGAAGTGCTCACGCAGATCTCGCTTTACTGGTTCCACATGATGCAGGACATCATCGAGAACCAGCTGACGTCGCGGACGATCGACGAGGTCATCGCCGATCCCGCGTTGCGGGAGCAGCTGCGGCGCCGCGCCCTCGTCGTGAAGCGCCTGAAACCGCTGCCCATCGAAGCCGTCGTGCGCGGCTACCTCATCGGTTCCGGCTGGAAGGACTACCGGGAGAGCGGCAAGGTCTGCGGCATCCCGCTGCCCCCCGGGCTGCAGCAGGCCGAGAGGCTTCCCGAGACGCTGTTTACGCCGGCCAGCAAGGCGGAGGCCGGCACGCACGACGAGAACATCACGTTCGAGCAGGTCGTCGAGCTGGTCGGCGAACGGCTGGCGTCACGGGTGCGCGACGTATCGATACAGATCTACGAGGTCGCCGCGGCACACGCCCTGCAGCGCGGCATCATCATCGCCGACACCAAGTTCGAGTTCGGGCTGGATGACGAAGGCCGCCTGTACCTGATCGACGAGGTGCTTACGCCCGACTCGTCGCGATTCTGGCCCGTCGAGGACTACGAGGTCGGTATCAGCCCGCCGAGTTTCGACAAGCAGTTCGTGCGCGACTACCTCGAGACGCTCGACTGGGACAAGACCGCGCCGGGGCCGGCATTGCCGCCGGAAATCATCCGCAGGACGGCCGAGAAGTACCGGGAAGCATTGCGCCGGCTGACGCGGTCCTGACATGGGAATTCGAGCCAACCCGATCGAACGACTGAACGAGCTGGTCTGGAGCGACACGCTCGAAAAGCAGGGGCGCATCGGTCGCCTCCTCGCGACGATCCTGCGGTATCTCTACGCCGTACTCCGCGACTTTTTCTCCGGCCAGATCACGATGCGGGCGATGAGTCTCGTCTATACGACCTTGCTGTCGATCGTGCCGCTGCTGGCGTTCAGTTTCTCGGTACTCAAGGGGCTCGGCATCGACGAGAAGCTCGAAGCGCAGATGTACCTGTTCCTCGAGCCGCTCGGCGCGCGCGGCATCGAGATCACCGACAAGGTGATGGCGCTCGTTTACAACGTGAACGGCCGCGTGCTCGGTGGCGTAAGCCTGGCGTTCTTCCTGTGGACCGCGATATCGATGGTGCAGAAGATCGAGGAGAGCCTGAACTACGTCTGGTACGTGTCGGAATCACGCAGCTTCGCGCGGCGCTTCACCGAGTACATGTTCGTGCTGATGGTCGGGCCGCTGGCGATCGTCATCGCGCTGGGCATGATCACTGCGCTGCAGAACCAGGAGATCGTGCAGTACCTGCTCGACAACAGGGTCGTCGGTCCCGTGTTCGTCGCTACGAGCAAGCTGACACCGTACTTCCTGGTGTCCGCGGTATTCGCGTTCCTCTACTGGTTCATGCCGAATACCCGGGTACGGGCCATACCCGCGATCCTGGGCGGGCTCGCGGGCGGATTCATCTGGGCCAGCATGGTGGTGATCTTCACGACCTTCCTCGCCACCGCATCGGCACGGCAGGCGGTCTACGCGAGCTTCGCGATCGCGATCGTGACGCTGATCTGGCTGTACCTGAACTGGCTGGTCCTGCTCATCGGCGCCCAGCTCGCGTTCTACGTCCAGAATCCGGCCTACCTCCGCATCGGGCGCCAGGAACCGCGCCTGTCGAACGCGGTGCGCGAGCGCCTGGCGCTAAACATCATGCTGCTGGTCGGCCGGACTTTCCGCGAACCGCTGGCGAAGCTGCCGGTTCAGGCGCTGAGCGATGCCCTGCAGATCCCGTCACTGGCGCTCGCGCCCGTGGTCGCGGATCTCGAATTGCGCGGGCTCCTGACGGCGAATGAGCAGGGCGAGCTGATGCCGGCCCGGGAGATGACTCGCATCCCGCTGCGTGAAATCCTGGACGTCGTGCGCAGCGAAGGGGAGACGGGCTCCTACCGCGAACCCACGTGGGAGCACTACGTCGACGAGCTTGGCACGAAGCTGGACCAGGCTGCGTTCTCGGCGGTCGGCGACATGACGCTCTCCGACCTGGTCGATGCGGCGAGCCCGGCAGGCGGCCCCGGGTCAACTCCCCGCAATGGTCATCTCGTCGACGAGGATTGAGCCACAGCGAATTCCGCCGCGCAGGTCCTGGTCCCTGCCGATGGCCACGATGCGCCGGTACAGCTGACGCAGGTTGCCCGCGATCGTAACCTCGTGCACGGGGTAGGCGATCTCCCCGTTTTCCACCCAGTGCCCGACCGCACCGCGCGAGTAATCCCCGGTAACGGTGTTGACGCCCTGCCCGATCAGCTCTTCGACAACGAGCCCGGTTCCCATCTCG
>DATIUU010000247.1:0-11432 GCA_035466635.1 Woeseiaceae bacterium | reverse complement strand
GCCGCCCTTGCGCCGCTTGCGGAGCCGCGCAGGGACCTCGCGGCTGAAGTGCTCGGCGGTGAGCTTCTTGCGCTTGGCGGGTATACGGGAACCTTTGTCCTCGATGCCGGCTACCGACGGGTCGTCGAGGTGTACGATCCTTTGAGCAATGCGTGGTCTATGACCGAGGACATGCCGATCCCGCGGGCGGATTTCGCGAGTGCCGTGATGGCGACGCAATTGATCGTCGCCGGCGGCGGCAATGTGGCTCGCGCTCTGACTGACGTGTCGAGCCTGGACGCGGCGTCGGGAACGTGGAGCATGAGAACCCCGATGCCGACTGCGCTGGCCTGGCCGCGCAGCGAAACGGTCGCAGGCAAGCTGTATGTCTTCGATACCGACGCGACGTACGAGTATACGCCCGACAACGACATCCTCTGACTCGCAAGTCGGTGACTGGAAAAGGGTTGCCGGCTATGAGCTGGCTTTCCCCATGGCTTCCGCGCCGCGCATGATCATCCGCAACTGGATGATGGCGGCCTCGATGCTCCGATCCCGGTCCTCGACCGGCGCATTGAGCAGGGCGATCCCGGTCGTAAACAGGATAGCGACTGCTGAATTCGCTGCGAGCTGGGGGTGACTTAGCGGCACGCCGCGCTGCTGCGCATCCCAGACCAGGAAGTTGGCGAGGTCTTTCGATAGCGTTATGTACAGCTTCTCCGCTGCTTTGCGGAATGCACCTTCCCGCGCCATGCTCTCCTGCAGGATCATCCGCGATACGCCCTGGTTGCTGAAAATGTAGTCGAACAGGGTCTCGACCGAGGCCCGGATCACCGACCGGCCTTCGGACGCCTGTTCGCGGACACGCTGCATCAGCGTCAGCAGCCCCACGCCGTGTTCTTCGATGAGCGCGAGCCCCAGACCTTCCATGTCGTGGAAATGGCGGTAGAAGGAGGTCGGCGCAATCCCCGCGAGTTTGGCCACCTCCCGCAGGCTCAGGGTGTCGAAGCTGCGTCCCAGCGCCAGCTCCGCGGCGGCCGCGCTCATGAGTCGCTGCCGGGTTTCCGTTTTTTGTTGTTTTCGCGAGAGGCTCACGCCACGGCTCCTTGCGGGTCTGTACAGGGATTTGTGACATCCCCGGATTGCATCCTAGCAGACTTGTGGTACAGTTGTGCGTACAAGTGTACTCTGAAATCAGAGGAAGCCGCGATGACCACTTACAAAGCACCCCTGCGCGACATGCAGTTCGTGATGCAGGACCTGCTGAATTTCGAGAAGCATTACCAGTCGCTACCGGCCTGCGAGGAGCTCAACCAGGAGTTGATCGACGCGATCCTGGGCGAGGCCAGCAAGTTTTCCGAGGAAGTGGTGGCGCCGCTCAACGCCGTCGGCGACGAGGCCGGCTGCGAGATGCTCGACAACGGCGAAGTCCGGACCCCGCCGGGTTTCAAGGAGGCCTACCAGCAATACGTGGAGGGCGGCTGGCCGTCGCTGGACCAGCCCGCGCGTTATGGCGGCCAGGACCTGCCGCTGTCGATCGGCATGACCATTCGCGAGATGGCCGGCACGGCCAACTGGTCCTGGGCGATGTACTCCGGGCTCTCCCATGGTGCAATGGAGACCATCGACGCGCACGGTTCGGAGCAGCAGAAGGCGATGTTCATGGGGCCGCTGGTCAGCGGCCGCTGGACCGGCACCATGTGTCTCACGGAGGCGCACTGCGGCACCGATCTCGGGCTCCTGAAGACCAAAGCCGAGCCTGCCGCGGACGGCACCTACCGCGTTACCGGTTCGAAACTGTTCGTCTCGTCCGGCGAGCACGACCTGGCCGAGAACATCGTGCACATCGTGCTGGCGCGCCTGCCGGGCTCGCCTCCGGGTACCAAGGGAATATCGACGTTCATCGTGCCGAAGTTCATACCCAACGAAGACGGCTCCATCGGCGCGCGTAACAACGTGAGATGCGGCGCACTCGAACGCAAGATGGGCATTCACGGCAACTCGACGTGTCTGCTCAACTTCGATGGCGCGACCGGCTACCTGGTCGGGGAGGAGAACAAGGGCCTGCACTACATGTTCACCTTCATGAACTTCGCCCGCCTCGGCACGGGTCTGCAGGGGCTCGCGCATTCGGAGCTCGCTTTCCAGAACTCGCTCGCCTACGCCCGCGATCGCCTGCAGATGCGTTCCCTGTCGGGACCCAAGAACCCCGCGGGACCTGCGGACCCCATCATCGTGCACCCGGACGTGCGGCGCATGTTGCTGACGCAAAAAGCGTTCGCCGAAGGCGGGCGCGCGCTGATCTACTTCGCCAGCACCCAGGCCGACATCCTGACCCGGTCCGAGGATCCAGAAGCACGGGAACTCGCCAACCACGTGCTCAGCTTCCTGACGCCCATCATCAAGGCTTTCCTGACGGAGACCGGGTTCGAAAGCGCCAACCTGGGGCTGCAGTGCTTCGGCGGGCACGGCTACATCAACGAATGGGGCGTGGAGCAGAACGTGCGCGACGCCCGGATCAGCATGCTCTACGAGGGCACGACGGGCATCCAGGCACTGGACCTGCTCGGCAGGAAGGTCCTGGGCACGCGCGGCAAGGCCCTGGCCCCGGTAACGGCCTTCATCCTCGATTTCTGCAGACGATCCCGCAGCCGCAGGGAACTCCGGCCGTACCTGAAGACGCTGGTCCGGCTCACCAAGCAATGGCAGTCGCTGACCCGCAAGATCGGGTTTGCCGCCATGCGCGACCGCGATGCCGTGGGCGCCGCCTCGGTGGACTACATCATGTTCTCCGGTTACGTGTTGCTCGGCGTTGCATGGGCCGCCAGTGCTCGCGCCGCGTATCGCAGGCTGGAGCAGGGCACGACGGAAGAGGCTTTCTATCGCGCCAAGATCCGGACCGCGGAATTCTATTTCGCCAAGATACTGCCGCGGACCACGTCCCTGCTGGAGACGATGTCGGCGGGTCCCGAGCCGCTCATGAAGATGGACGAAAGCGCGTTCATGTTCTAGGCGAGCCTGGCCAGATACTGAAGAGGATAACCATGATTTATTCGGGAAAGGCGATCACCGTCCGGGCAACTGACGACGGCATCGCGGAACTCTGCTTCGACCTCGAGGATGACTCCGTCAACAAGTTCAATGCGTTGACGGTCAACGAGCTCAAGGAAGCGACGGCGGCCATCGCGGCCGATACGTCACTGCAAGGCGTCATCGTGACGAGCGGCAAGCCGGTCTTCATCGTCGGTGCCGATATCACGGAATTCGGTTCGCTGTTCGGCGCGAGCGAGGACGAGATCGCGGACAGGATTCTCGAGATCAACCGCACGGTCTTCAACGCTTTCGAGGACCTGCCGATACCCACCGTGGCCGCCATCAATGGCATCGCGCTGGGTGGCGGTTTCGAGATGGCGCTCGTATGCGATTACAGAGTCATGGCGGATACCGCGCGGGTCGGCTTCCCGGAAACGAAGCTCGGCATCATTCCCGGGTACGGCGGCACGACGCGCCTGCCGCGCCTGATAGGTGCGGACAACGCGATCGAGTGGATCGCTTCGGGTAAGGAGCAGGATGCGGAGCAGGCGCTGAAATGCGGCGCCGTCGATGCGGTCGTGGCGCCGGAGCTGCTGCGCGACGCGGCCGTCTCCCTGGTGAAACAGTGCGTGAACGGCAAGCTCGACTACCGGGTAAAGCGGCAGGAGAAACTGGAGCCGCTCAGGCTGAACCAGGTCGAGTCCACGATGGTCTTCGAGACCGCAAAGGCATTCGTCGCCAGCCAGGCCGGGCCGCATTATCCCGCGCCGCTAACGGCCATCAAGGTCATGCAGAAGGCGGCCGGGATGGGCCGGGACGACGCGCTGCGCGAAGAGGCCAGGGGCATCGCGAAAATGGCGCGTACGCAGGCAGCAAGAAACCTGGTCGGCCTGTTCCTCGGTGACCAGCTGCTGGCCCGGCAGGGCAAGCGCCTCGCGAAGAAGGCCGGCAAGGTGGAGCGTGCTGCCGTGCTCGGAGCCGGGATCATGGGCGGCGGGATCGCGTACCAGTCCGCCCTCAAGGGCACGCCGATCATCATGAAGGACATCGCGCAGGCGGGCATCGACCTCGGCCTTGGCGAGGCAAGCAAGTTGCTGTCCAAACAGGTTGAACGCGGGCGCATGTCGGTCGCCGAGATGGCGGGGGTCCTCAACAAGATCCAGCCGTCCCTCAGCTACGAGGGTTTCGACAACGTGGACGTGGTCGTCGAGGCCGTCGTCGAAAACCCGAAGGTCAAACACGCCGTCCTTGCAGAGACCGAAGCACAAATACGTGACGACGCGATTCTAGCGTCGAACACGTCGACGATTTCGATCAGCCACCTCGCCGAGCCGCTGAAGCGCCCTGAGAACTTCTGCGGCATGCACTTCTTCAACCCGGTGCACAGGATGCCGCTCGTCGAAGTCATCCGGGGCGAGAAGACGGGAGAGCATGCCATCGCGAGAACGGTCGCTTATGCGCTCGCCATGGGCAAGAAGCCGATCGTGGTCAACGATTGTCCCGGCTTTCTCGTGAATCGCATCCTCTCACCCTATATTGGCGCGTTCATGGGCCTCGTGCGGCGCGGCGTCGATTTCGTCGCGATCGACCGGGCAATGGAGCGTTTCGGCTGGCCGATGGGGCCCGCCTACCTGTGTGACGTCGTGGGCATCGACACGGGCGTGCACGCCGGCGCCGTCATGGCGGATGGCTTCCCCGACCGCATGAAGTACGACTTCAAGACCTGCCACGAGGTGATGTTCGAGAACCAGCGCTTCGGGCAGAAGAATGGCCGCGGCTACTACGCGTACGAAGCCGACAAGACGGGGCGCCCGAAGAAGATCGTCGACGCTGAAGTGGCGGCACTGCTGGCGCCGGTCATCGAGGGCAGCGAGACGCTCGACGACGAGACGATCGTCGATTCGATGATGATCCCGATGTGCCTCGAGGCGGTACGTTGCCTGGAAGACGGCATCGCGGCATCCGCCACCGACGTCGACCTGTCCCTGATCTACGGCATCGGTTTTCCGCCCTTCCGCGGCGGTGCGCTTCACTACATTGACGACTACGGCATCGCGAAATTCGTGGCCAGGGCCGACGAGCTTGCGGCGTCGGCGGGGCCGCAGAAGGCGATGTATCTACCCACCGAAAAACTGCGAGAGATGGCCGCCAGTGGCGACGCCTTCTTCGGATAAGCCGCGAGCGGGAGTATAGAAATGAGTCTGAATCCGAGAGATGCAGTAATCGTCGACGTCGCACGGACGCCGATGGGGCGGTCGAAGAACGGTTGTTTCCGCCACACGCGCGCGGACGACATGTCGGCAGCCCTGATCAACGGCCTGTTTGCCCGTAACCCGAAGCTCGATCCGGCCGAAGTGGAGGACGTGCTGTGGGGCTGCGTCATGCAGACGCTCGAACAGGGCTTCAACGTCGCCAGGATGGCGTCCTTGCTGTCCGTGATCCCACACGAGGTACCGGGACAGACCGTGAATCGCCTCTGCGGCTCGTCCATGTCGGCGTTGCACAGCGCCGCGCAGGCGATCATGACGGGGAACGGCGACATGTTCGTGGTCGGCGGCGTCGAACACCTCGGCCATATCGGCATGAGCCACGGGGTCGATATCAACCCGGCGTTGTCGAAGCATGCCGCCAAGGCCGCGGGTTCCATGGGCCTGACCGCCGAACTGCTGGGCAGGATGCACGGCATCACGCGCGAGGCCCAGGACGAGTTCTCCGCGCGTTCGCACCAGCGCGCTCACAGGGCGACCGTGGAAGGAAAATTCAGCGAGGAAATCATCCCCCTCGAAGGCCATGACGCCAGCGGTTTCAAAGTGCTGGTGGAACAGGACGAGACCATCCGCCCGGAAACGACGGTCGAGGCACTCGCACAACTGAAGCCGGTCTTCGATCCGGCGAACGGCACGGTCACGGCAGGCAGTTCGTCGCAGGTCACGGACGGCGCGTCGTGCATGATCGTCCTGTCCGCCGAACGGGCGCAGGCGCTGGGTGTCGAGCCGCTGGCGCGTATCCGTGCAATGGCGGTCGCCGGCGTGGATCCGTCCATCATGGGTTACGGCCCGGTGCCCGCGACGCACAAGGCGCTGCAGCGCGCCGGCTTGAGCATGGCCGACATCGATCACGTGGAACTGAACGAGGCGTTTGCCGCGCAGGCCCTGCCCGTGCTGAAAGACTTGGGCCTGCTCGACGTTCTCGACGAGAAGGTCAACCTGAACGGCGGTGCGATCGCGCTCGGGCACCCGTTCGGCTGCTCCGGCGCGCGCATCACCGGTACCCTGCTGAACGTCATGCGACAGAACGGCGGTACGCTGGGCGTTGCCACGATGTGCATCGGGCTGGGGCAGGGCATTACGACGGTGATCGAGCGCGTGTAGCCGAATCGACGCGCTGCCGCAATTGACAGAGTACGTCGCCGCGGCATCCATGGTCGGCCGGCAGGCGATGGCAAAAATCGCGCGTTCCGGGGCCGTCGATGAGAACGACGCCCGGGGCATCCTGCCGCGCCGCCTTGCATTGTGGAACAAAGCACGCGATAAATAAGGCCATCCGACTGCGCAAGGAACAACAATAATCATGCCGCGCCTCACGCTGTTCCCGATCTTCCTCCTGGCATTGCTGTCGGCCGGCACGGGCCGCGCGGACGTGTCGGAATTCACCAGTTACGACGAATGCATCCTCGAGTCGCTGAAGGGCGTCTCGAGCGACGTCGCGGCAAATGCGATCATCGCGAGCTGCCGCAACAAGTTCCCCGAAGCTGCCGCGCTCGCGGCGCCGGCCGCCGCACCCGAGCCGCCGACGGAGCCCGCATCGGCAGCCGAGCCGGAGCGCGTGGAGCCGGCAGAGGCCGCGCCGGAGCCCAAGCCCGCGACCGGCCCGAGCCGTCCGCTCACGCCGGAGGAACTGGGCAAGCTGAAAGCGACGTTGTTCGGCTTCACGACCAAGTACACCGTCACCTTCGAGAATTTCAACGAAGGTATCGCGATCACCGAAGTGACGATCGCGGTGTGGGACGACTTCGACCCGCGCGGCCTGAAGAAATACACCGAGACGATGCACATCCCGCCGTCGGCGTCGGCCAAGGTGACGTACGAGGTCATCTACATGGGCGACGACCAGGGGTGGCGCTGGAAGGTCGACTCCGCGAAAGGCGCGCCGTTAATCAATTAGTTTCGAGGAAATTCGCGTATCCACTGGGAAAATAACCACTTTTCACCCTCAGTGGGCGGCAGGCCTGCGTGTCGCGTCGCCGCGTCCGGCTGGCCGTCGGCAGCAACGTTCGAGAACACGAGGGCATCGCCCGCGGCGCCGGCGTGCGCGAGCCCGAGCTCGGGAAAGTGGGTCTCGCCGCCCGAAAAGTCGTCGTTGAGGTAGATAAGGAAGGTTGCCGTGCGCTGCCCGCGCAGCGCGAGTTCCCGGGCATAGGCCGGCTCGTCCGGGTCCAGGTAGTCGAAATGCTCGGCGAAGGTTTCACCGGGGCGGTAATGCAGGACCTTGGGCACCTCCATGGCCGCGTCCGGGCGGCCCGTGACGGCGGCAATCCGGCCCCGGATCACGAAGGTCAGCAGGCCGCCGACCTCGATGTCCAGGTCGCATTGGGAGTTCGTGCGGCGGCGGTCTTCGGTCGTGCCGCCGGTTGCCTTGTCGTAGATCGTGGCGCGGGCGAGACGCCCCCCGGCCGTGTCGATGAGCCACCGGCAGACGGCGCCCGGCACGAACGGCTCCATCACCTCGATGCGGGGAGATTCGCGAAGCAGCCGCGTCGGCGGGGGTGTGAACCAGGCTGCCAGGTCGATGGCCTCGCGCATTTCCCGGCCGTCGAGGCCATCCACGGGACGGCCCGCGGGGCCCGCAGCGAGTAGGCGCAGCGCCGATTGCGCAGGGGCGTGGCCGCGTTCCGCGGCCTGCTGCAGGTGATCGAGCGCAGCGGGCCAGTTGCAGGGGCGCCAGAAAGACGTGCTGGCGACAGCGGCCGCCAGGTAGGCACCCAGTGCGTCGCCGCTGCGCGCCGCCTGCTCGATCAGTGCGATGCCGCGCACGGGATCGGCCGCAACCTGGCGGCCGACCAGGTAGTTGAGGCCGAGGCGTGCTGCCGCCGCCCAGTCCCCGGCAAGCGCGGCACGCTCCAGCGCCTCGATCGAGTCAGCTTGCATCGCGAAACGATATCACGCGCCAGCGGCGCAGCTGGGCAAACAGCCGGGTGAGGAACGTCTCGGTGCAGTCGGCGCGCTGTGCGCGCAGCTGCTCGAAAATCACGTCCGCGCGCGTGCTCCCGTCCAGGCGTCCGTCCAGCAGCAGGTCGAGTGCCGCCAGGGTCTGCTGGTCGCGCAGCCCGAACACGTACGGTCCCCACGGGGTCGTGACCGCGAACAACAGCCCGTCGCCGGACGGCGGCCGCCGAATGTCGCCGGGCCCGACGAGGAAATACGGGTACAGGTCGCCGAGGGACTGGTAGCCGGGCTTCTTGGTGACGATGGCGCCGTCGAACACGCAGGCGTCGAGCTGGGTCAGCAACAGGCACCAGAGCGCGTCCTCCGGCGTCTCGACGATCGGTTCGCCCATCACGTTGAGAGATGTGTTGAGCAGCAGGGGAACGCCGGTGCGGTCGCCGAAGGCGCGGACCAGCTCGTAGTAAGGTCCGTTGACCGCGCGCGTGACGGTCTGCACCCGGCCCGTGCCGTCGACGTGCACGACCGCGGGGACCAGTTCGCGCTTGTCGGCACGGAATTTCATCACGCGGAGCATGAACGGGCTGGACGCATCGACTCCGTCCAGCTCGAACCAGCTGGCCGCTTCCTCGAGCGGGATCACCGGCGCAAAAGGGCGGAAGCCCTCGCGGTGCTTCACGCGCGCATTGAGGGTCTCCTTGGCATCCGGCTGCCGGGGGTCGCAAAGGATGCTGCGCTGGCCGAGGGCGCGCGGGCCGAGTTCCGAGGGCCCCGAGAACCAGGCGATGATCTTGCCGTCGGCGAGCAGGTCGGCTGCGTCGCCCACGCAGTCGTTCGTCTCGCGGGTTACCACGGATGGTGTGCGGCCGATCGCGGCCGCTATCGCCAGGTCGCCGTAAACGGTCCCGAAGGCATCCCGCGCGTAAGCCCGTGGCGTGTATTCCCCCGTCAGGTGCCACAGTCCGTGGTAAGCGGCGCCGATCGCCGGTCCAGAGTCCTCGGCAGCGGGGATGACATAGACCCGGTCGAAGCCCGTCTCGCGAATGATGCGCTCGTTGGCGACGCTGTTCAGCGCCACGCCACCGGCGTAGGCGAGGTTGCGGCTGGACGAGAGCTCCCGGACCCGGCCGACGAGGTACAGCAGTGCGTGCTCGAGGGCGTTCTGCACGGAGGCTGCCAGGTCTTCATAGACTTTCTTCCGGTCCGGCCAGCGCTCCGGCGAAGTAAAGCGTTTCGGTACCTCGTCCGAAAATACGAAGCGTCCGTCGCGGATCTCGAAGAATTCTCCCGGGGGGATGGTCGGCGTGCCGTAGGGTGCGAGGCCCATGACCTTGCCCGCATCCATCGCGTCGCCGAATATCTGGCTCGCCGCAGCCGAGAACATCCCGCCGAGGCTGCCGAAGCCCGGCATCGTCGAGCCCGCGGGCGGTGCATTGAACCAGCGGCCCTGGTCGATCATGTGTTTCTCGAGCGCCCGGAGGTCCGTGCCTTGCGCGTGATAGATCGAGTTGGTCTCGCCGCCCGAGAGACAGGGGTCGACGATCGCAGCCTGCTCGTCGGCCGAGAGGTCGGGGGTGGGCGAGCCCATGCCGTCGATGACAAGCACGGCGGCATCGTCGAACCCGGACGTTGCGAAGGCACTGACTGCATGCCCGGCATGATGCGACAGCAACAGCGTCGGCGTGCCGTTGCCCGCGACGTCTAGCAGCGGGTTCGCGGCCAGGTCGTTCTCCGGCAACGCCAGCCCCGATTGTGCACACAGAACGATCATGTCGAGGTCGGCCGGGGCGATGCCGCCCTGTGCAAGGCAATACTGGACGGCCAGCGATGGCCGCGAGGCAAACAGGCGGGCGCGCTTCTTGCCGACGAGGCGCTCCTCCTGCACTGCGGCGACGATTTGGTCGCCGTGCAGGAGGCACGCCGCGCCGTTGTGCGAGGCGCTGAGTCCGAGTACCCAGGGTTTGCTGCTGCCGCCCATAGCGCATTGGACCTTGATTGGGCAGCGGCTTCAACCGGTGCCCGGCGTCATCGACAGGCAAGCGCTCGTCGTCGTACGGGCCGACACGGAAGGCTGTGCAGGGCGCTGAGCAATTATCCGTACTAACCACGATTGCGAGGCTTCAGGGCCGAGGCTACCGTTCGCCCATAACAAGAGCAGTTCAAGCCTACGGCAACCCCCCTATATTGCCTGAGCGCTTGTTGCCCCGCCGGGGATCTCCTGGCGGGGCACTTTTGTATTGGCCGCTGTCAGCCTTCCGGCAAGCGCGCCGCTTTCTCCAGGACCTTGTCGCACAGGACCTCGCCAATCGGTATCGCGGAGGTCGCCGCCGGTGACGGCGCATTGCAGACGTGCAGGCTGCGCTGCGTCTCGGCGAACAGGAAATCGTGCACGAGCGTACCGTCGCGCAGGACCGCCTGGGCGCGAATACCGGCGGGGTAAGGCTGCAGGTCCGACAGGCGGACGGACGGACAGTACTTCCGCACCTGCCCGAGATAGCCGGGCTTCCAGACCGAGTTCCACAGCTCGGCGAGGCCGACGCCCAGGTTGTCGGCCGTCACGCGCCAGAATCCCGGGAAAGCGAGCATCTCCGCCGTATCGCGCAGGCTGAAGTTCAGGCGCCCGTAACCTTCGCGCTTCCAGCCCTGCACCGCGTTCGGGCCGACCGTGACGGAACCGTCGATCATTCGCGTCAGGTGCACGCCCAGGAACGGCAGCCCCGGCTCGGGCACGGGGTAGATGAGGTGCCGCACGATCCCGCCGAGCTCCTCGGCCAGCCGGTAGTACTCGCCGCGGTACGGCACGATGCGGAAATCCACGTCGAGCTGCATCATCGCGGCGAGGCGATCCGCCATCAGGCCGCCGCAGACGACGAGACAGCGCGCCTCGGCCGCCGGCGCGCCGTCGAGGTGGATGGTTACCGAATCGGCAGACTCCTCGAGCGCCGTCACCGCGGCGCCGGTGCGGACCTCGCCACCGAGTTGCTCGAGCCGGCCGGCCATGGCAGCCGCCACGGCCCGGTAGTCGACGATGCCCGTGCTGGGCGACAGGATCGCGCCGACCCCCGCGACATTCGGTTCGGCGTCCTGCAGTTGTGCCGCATCGAGCAATTCGACGCGGATACCGTTCTGCAGCGCGCGTTCGTAGAGCGCGAGCATGCGTTGGTGCTCGTCGGCATTGGTGGCGACGATCAGCTTGCCGCACTGCTCGTACGGGATATCGTTGTCGCGGCAGAAGCGCAGGGTCTCCGTCACGCCCTT
>DATIUU010000246.1:0-9409 GCA_035466635.1 Woeseiaceae bacterium | reverse complement strand
GGGGAGGTGGCACGTCCTTATCTCGCATTCACGCTGGGCGGCACGCACGTCCGCACCCGTTCGGCGGAGTCGAACAGCGACACCTTCTTCTCCGGCTCGATCGGTGTCGGCATGAAATTCCTGCCCACGTCGCGCGTCGGCGTTCGCGTCGAAGCGCGCGCCTACGGGACCCTCGTCAGCAGCAGCACCGACCTGTTCTGCAGCACGGGGCCGGACCTCAACATCTGCGCCATACGCCTGGCGGGCAGGCTGCTGAGCCAGGTGGAGACGTTCGCGGGGATTACCGTCCGTTTCTAAGTCGGTATCGCGGGCCCAGGCCCGCTCCTACATGGGTAGGGGCGGCGTCCTGTAGGAGCGGTTCTCGAACCGCGATGGGTTCCAGGCTGAGATCGATCGCGGGCCCAGGCCCGCTCCTGCAGGCGCGACGGATTACGGGTCAGGCCGAACGAATCTGTAGGAGCGGTTCTCGAACCGCGATGGGTTCCAGCCCGACATCGATCGCGGGCCCAGACCCGCTCCTACAGGCGGAGGATCTACTCTTCTTTCTTCTTGCCGCCCATCTTGTAGCGGAAGCCGAGCCCGACGATGACCTGCTCGTCGTCGTACGGCGTTGCGCCGAGCGACAACAGCAGCGGCAATGCATCGGGCGTCACGCCCTGCAGCGCCCAGTCCTCGGTTTCGAAGGTCTGGTACAGCGCGTACAGGTTCCACTCGATGCGATCGGACTGCCTGAAGCCGAGACGGACCCGCAGGTAGTCGAGCGTGGTTTCGAGGTCCGGGAACTGCGCCGCCGGATTGGCCGCCGAATCGAGGTCGATGCTCGACGTGCCTTCGGAGCGCATGTAGTCGAGCTGCAGGTCGAAGCGCTCGCCCAGTTCGCGGAAATTCACGCCGACTCCGGTGGTCCTGAACTCGTCCTCGTTGTCGGCACGCCAGTCGGGTTCGGCGAAGGACTCGCTGCCGAACTGGGTCGACTCGATCATATCGAAACCGGTGTTGAAGTAGAGCGACGTGTTCTCCGAGACCGACCAGCCGAAGTCGAGCGCAAGGCTGATTTCATCGGCGTCGGTCAGGCCGAGTTCGGAACGCGTGTATTCGTCATCCGCGAACAGGCCCGTCAGCGAGACCGAAACCGGTGCGCCGGCCGGCGACCAGCTGATCGTCGCATCGCCGAATTCGCGGTAGCGATAGGCGAGGTGGTACTTCCGCATCAGCGGGTTCTGGCCCGTGGCGGCCGCGAACGCTTCGTCGTAGTTGTCCACATCGCGCGTCGATGCGCCACCGCGCAGGTCGATGTCGAAGCCCTTGCCCGGGCGAATGCGCACCCGGCCCCAGCCGGTGTCCTCGGACTGCGAGGCGACCTCCTGGAAGGTCCGGTCGACGTCCTTGCGGTCGTAGCCCGCGGACACCTTCAGCATGTCGAACAGGTCGTAATCGCCACTGAGGCCGAGGTAAGACCGCTCGAAGCTGTACGGGATGTTGAGTTCCTCGCCGCCGTCCGGGAAGGTGTCGACGATGACGCGGTTCCAGGTGTCCTGGACGGACGAGTTATCGCGCTCGTCGTAGCGGTAGCTGAAGTTGATGCGGCCCCTGTCGACGACCCGCGACGTAATGGCCAGGGCAAAATTGGTGGTATCCACCTCGGCGTCCAGCGACGGCCGCGCCAGCGGGTCCGTGGCGAGATTGGCGTTCGTCGTGTACGGCAGGAAGGCCGTGTCCTGGGTGATCCGCCCGATCGATGCGGACAGGCTCATGACCGTGCGCAGCTCCGGGAGCGCATAGCCGCTCGCGATCGTCAGTTGCTGGAAGCGGCTCTCGGGGGCCTGTGCCTGTGCCAGCGTATCCGCGCCGGCCGCACCCGTGAAGGGCTGCTGCCAGAACAGTGCCGTGTTGTCGTTCTGGAAGTCCGACAGGTACCAGCTGAGCGCCACGAAGCTGTTATCGGCGCCGTAGCGCGCTTCGATATCCACTTCGTCGGTGACATGGTCGAACGGCATCGGCAGCAGGCTCGCGTTCGTGAACGTCGAGCCGCCCTGGATCCTGGTGCCATCGGTCTCCTGGCGCCGGTAGTCCGCCGAGAAGCTGAAGCGGCTGCCGGCAAGATAGCGGCCGCCGATCGTGTAAATGTTCCTGTCACTCTCGATGTTGCGGCTCACGAGGCTCGAGTCGAGCGCGGTGAAGCCGTCGGTCGTCGGCGCGCGGACCCAGCCGGCAGGCAACAGCAGTGAATCGGCGGTCTCGAGGAAGATCGACGACGTCGTGTTGAACTGCCGATGCGGCATCTGCCGGAAACCGACGTTGTAGTCGAATTTGCCCGCGTGGCTGCCTTCGAGTTCCGCGGCGCGCGAGTCGAGGCCGAGGTCTTCGACGGTCCAGTTCATGCGGTAGGCGCCGCTGGCGTACGATCCATCGCCGTCGAGGTTGCCGTAAGCACCCTCTTCGTCGTGGCCGGTCGCGTTGCCGAAATAGGCGGAGTCGTCGCTGACGCTGCCGGCACCGACCTCGTAGTCACCCTCGTGGCCCTGCTGGAACGGGCAGTACTCGCAGGCCCATTCACTGGTGTCCACTGCCTGCGCGCCGGCGGCCGGCGCGAGTGCGATGGCGCCGAGAGCGAGGAACAGTTTCGATTGCGTGTTGTTCATCATCGTCACCGCATCAGTTTGGAGCCGGAGGGATGGTTCGATCCGTGCACCTGGGAGTGGCAATTCAGGCAGCTCTGCCCGAGCAGGAACCGCGAGGGCGTGCCGCTGGCGAGTTCGTCGGGCCCGAAGGCGACGCTCGGGTGCCCGAACTGCGAGTGGCAGCTCTGGCACAGCAGCGGCGCACGCTTCGTGAGCATGCCCGGATGGTTCGAGCCATGCGGCGAATGGCACAACGTGCAATCCTCGCTGACGGGTGCGTGCTCCCAGAGATACGGACCACGCTGCTCGGCGTGGCACTGCTGGCAGGTGTCGTTGACCGTCTGGCGCACGAGGCTGGTGGCGACTTCGTCACCGTGCGGGCTGTGGCAGCCGGCGCAGTCCATCTTGTCCTGGAAGAACGGATGGGAGAACGCCTTCATCGACTCGGTGCGCTGCGCCTGGTGGCAGCCGAAGCAGACGTCCGGCTGCGTCGCCGTTTGCAGCACGGGATCGCGGGCGATGTGCATCTGGTGGCAGTCCACGCAGGCGACCTCGTCGACCGGGTGCTCACCGGCGTGCCAGCCGAAGCCGACGCCGCTGTTGTGACAGTCGAGGCACTGCGCGTTCTGCTCTTCCACGGTCGCCGTACTGCCGAAGTGGAAGAAGGGAATCGCCGGGCGTTCCTCGCCGCGGCGCACGCGGCCGGAATGGTCGTTGCCCGGCCCGTGGCAGGCTTCGCACTGCAGCTGGCCGTGGCCGAACGGGCCGCGCGGGTCCGAGGGTACCGCATGCTTGGTGCGGAAGACGGCGAGCGTTGACTCGTCTTCGTGGCACGACAGGCAGGTATCGGCGCCTTCGCGGCTGAAGTCGGGCCCGTCCTGGCCGTCAGCGGTGCTGACGGCCAGGCTGGCCAGCAGGGTTCCTGCAATTACTAGTGAGAGCAGCCTCATGGCAGCATCCTTTCCCGTTAATCAATTGAACTGGAAGTCGCTTACGCCATGCACTTCATCCACACCGGCCGAGCGTCCCGCGCCATGGCAGAGCTGGCAGCTCTCGACGCCGGATGAGATCAGCGTGCTGTCCGCCGCCTTGGTGGCGGCGAAGTCGGCGCCGTTCTGCTCCATGTGCGTCTTCGCCAGGCTGGATACGTGGCAGCTCGAGCACACCGAGGCGTTCGGCGATATCACGACGTCGTCGAGCGGCGAGGCCGGATCGGCGCCCACACTGACCGTCGTGCCGAGCACGGCCGCCGGGTCGACCGGGTAATAGCCGCCGGGCTCGTGGCAGCCCTCGCAGTTGTTGAGGTGGCCGGGATAGGTCACGTCGAAGACATGTGAGCTGTTGCCGAAGCCGCAGACGCCGTACGGAACGCCCGTGGCGCCGCTGGCATGGATCCGGTGAATCATGCGCTTGAAGTCGATCGGCACGTCGTCCGCGCCGAGATCGTCGGAGCACGGCGGGTTGCGGCGGTTGACGTCCGTCGCGTTCGGGTTGTGGCACACGACGCAGACTTCCGGCTCGTCGGTACGGTTGTTGCCGTGGATCGACAGCTGGTTGTGGCACTGGTCGCAGCGCTCGATCGCAATGGCGTTACGCCGCGGCTGCGCCGTCGCATCGGTTACCGGCGAATAAGCAACCGCGTTGGTCACTGCGATGCGCTCGATCGTGCCATTGATGTCCACGGCCGGATGGCCGTCGATCGTAACGGCCAGCGTGCCGGTGGTGCCGGCAGGAACGGCCGTCGGTGAGGTTACGGTGAACGTGCCGTCGCCGTTGTCCGTCGAAGCGCCGCCGCAGGCTGTCAGCGGGTTCATCGACACGGGCTGCGCGGGCGAATTGCCGCTACCGGTATTGGTGTAGTCGCTGGTGCTCCAGCCGACGCTGACCGCGAGGCGGCTCGCGCCGAAGCTGCAGGTCGTGAACTCGACGTCCGTCTGGATGTTGTAGGGGGCGTCGCCGTTCAACGGGTTCGTGACCGAGAACTGCACGACCGGGAATTCGCCCACCGCCGTGTTGGTAACGCTCAGGATGTTGAACTGGAACTCGGCGCTCGCGAGCTGCGTCGGGATCTCGTGGACTCTCGCGATCTGCAATACGCCGCCGCCGACAGTCGCATCGGGACCATGGCAGTCCACGCACTGGGTGTCGTCGGTGAATACGAGGCCGGCCGGATGGATGCCGTCTTCGATCGCGTAATCGTGCTTTAAGTTGTTCGGGTCGCCGTCGTCATAGTGACACGTGCCACAGGCCGCGCGGTTCGGTACTTCGCGCCAGTTGCTCGCCTGCGGCGTGTTGGCGTCGCTCTCCTCGTGGCAGGTCTGGCAGTTGCGGATGTCCTGGGTCCAGACGACCTCGGAGTAATCGTGGACCGTGCCGCCGTGGCCGATGATCACGTAGTCGCTGCGGCCGGCGTGAATGTTGTGAATCAGGGCCTTCATGTCGACCGTGTTGCCGGTGTCGCCGTCGATCGAGTACGGGTTGTGACAGGTGACGCAGTAATCGACGTCGGTGCGCGGGCCGCCATGGAACTCGAGGCGGTCGTGGCAGGCGTTGCAGGTGTCGTTGTCGACGATCCTGCGTTCGAAGGTGGGATCGCCACCCGCCGGCACGAAGGTGAAGATGCCGTTCGAGGAGATCGGCGCCTGGCCGCGAATCTCGATACCGATGCGATGGGTCTTGGCTGCGTCGAAAACGGGACCGGCCGGGTAGGCGTCGAGGTCGTTGGCGAACGTGTAGGTGTAGGTGCCGTCGTTATTGTCGACGAAGGTACCGGCCGTGGCGCTCTCGGTGTTCGCCTGTGCGTTCGGGATGCCGCCGCTGTCGCGCGTGATGTACGACTGCCACTCGCTGGAGCCGCCGCCGGTTCCGGGCGTCAGCTGTGACAGCACGAAACGGATGTCGCCGGCCGGCAGGCCGACCAGCCCCTGGTTCAGGTCGTTGGTCAGGGTCAGCTGCACGGTTGGAGCGCCGCCTCCCGCAGGTACGGCAACGCCGCTGACAGCGATGTTGATCCTCTCCGCGGAATCGACGGGCACGCCACTGCCGGTGGACGGTCCCGGAGGTCCGGGAGGGCCGGCGGGCCCGGGCGCGCCGTCTGCGCCGGGGGCGCCATCATTGCCTTCGCAGCCGGCAATGAACAGGCCGAAGAGGATGAGAGATGCAATTCGGCTCGAACGGATCATGAAACTTGCCATTTTGGTTACCCCAGCGGTTGTTTGAGGGCAGTTGTACCTGCCCGCGTCCTTTTTCACCTGCTGATACTACAGCCTCCCGGTGCCCGCCGGAGATAGGAACGCACCGCTGGCGCCTCGGTAGATGTACGTATTCAGCTTTCGCAGGCGGTGTTGCAGGTACGTCCGAGGAAAGCATTAGAAGAGCCTGTTATTCCGAAAGGATCTAAGGTGTCTCCGCGGGACGCGAGGCGCCTCCAAAACGTGCGCAAAAAAAGGCCGGGAGACAAAGCTCCCGGCCCCTGGTCTTTCTCGAGTTCCGCAATGAGGCGGGCAGGAACGCCCGCCTCGACTTCCGGGTTTACTCGAACAGGCTCATGATCTTGTCGATCACGCCATAGAGGATCGCGTCATCCGGTTCGCTGTTTTCGACCAGCGTTCCGAAGGCTTCCGTGTGCGCGTTCCAGGACGCAAGTGCACCGGCCGCGTCGTCACGGATGAACCGTGCCCGGTGGCAGCCGCCGCAGGCCCGGGAAGCGGCGCCGGTGACGTAGGACGGGATCGTGCCGATGTTCCTTCCTGACGGATCTTCAACCGCGGGATCCGTGAAGTTGAGTCCCTCGACGATCTCGTACCAGGTTGCGATCGTGTCGGAGGACGACAGCAGGCTCGGCATCGACGCCGACTGGTCGGGCACGTTGCCGAAGCTCGCATCCGTGTGGCAGGCCTCGCAATTCCGGATCGTGAAGTTCGGGAAGACATGCTTGATGTGCTGGTCATACCGCTTCGCGAACACCGGGTCGAAGGTCTCGAAGGTGTCGCCGGGATCGAAATCCTGGAACGAGTGGATCGCGTGGACGTAAGAGTCGATCGACCGCGATGTCACCTCGAGATGGCTGCCGGCATACGTGACGTTGTGGCAGTTCTTGCAAAGCTCGATGCCGTCGCCGCCACGGCCGGATTCGCTGTGGAAGCTGCTCGCCAGCGCGTCGTGGCAAACGTTGCACTTCTCAGTGCTGACCGCTGCGTTGACGCCCTTGAAGTAGTCGTCTTCCGTCAGGCCGGTAACGAGGTTCAGGGTTTCGCTGACGCCCGTCAGCACGACGTCGAGGTCGGGCCCCGGGGTGGCCAGGTCGGCCAGGTTGAGCGTCGGTGCCAGCATGACTTCGACTCGCCTGACCACGCCGTCGGCGATCATTGTCGGGATGTCGTCCGTCTTGGTCAGCTGCCAGAGCGATGGATCAGCCGTTACCTTCCAGTTGCCCGGAACGCTGGCCGCATCCTCGGTGAAGATCGGGTTGGCGTTGCCGCCCGAGCTCTCGGGGACGTACTCCATCTGGCAGCCGGGGCGGAAGCCGGTGCAGACCGGATTGCCGTCTCTCTCATGCCCGGCCGCGATGAAGTTCTTGCTGTCCCAGCCGTAGAAGGAGAGGTACAGCTCCGGGACGACCGCCGGGTCACTGGCGCTGAAGTCCACCGTGATCAGGCCGCTGACTGCGTCGTAGCTGACTGCGTCGATTGACACGGTGTAGGCATCGGCATAGCGAACGCCATTCTCATCCGTGATATTGACGTCGTAGCCCGTGTGGTAAGCCGTGAACTGGGAGCCGACACCCGTGGCGCTGTGGCAGTCCGAGCACACCAGGCCCGTGTTGTGGAACGTGGCAACCTGTGCCTGTTCCCATAGATAGGCGAGTGCAGGCGCACGGTTGGGCTGCTCATAGTCGTCGCCGGGCCGTGCACCGACGCCATCGGCCGGATGGCAGCTCAGGCAGGTCTCTGCGGTGAACGAGGCGTCGGCCAGCACGACGTCGAGCTTGCCTTCGTGACAGGTCGCGCAGTTCTGCATCGACTGCGGATACGGGAATTCCATCGCGTGCGACATGTGGGTGTCGTTCATGACGTTGGCCGTATACGCGTACCTGGCTTCGACCACCGCCGCGGTCAGGCCGTCGGTGGCCCAGTTCAGCGGGTCGTCGACCATGTACTGCCAGTCCTCGTGGCCGCCGCTGCGGTCGTCGAAGTGGCAGACCTTGCAGGCCGCAAAGTCGGGAATGCCCGTGACCGTTGCCGCGCGGTAGCCGTGCTTCAGGTAAGGCGTGCCGTGGCATTTTTCGCAACCGCTGGCGTTTGCCGCCGATACGTAAGCTGCGCCATCGGTAGCCTGGGCCGTGCCGAACGCGAGCGCCGCGTTGGAGACGTCATCATACAGGGCGACGTGCGTGCCCTCGCTGATCTCGGACCCGACCGTGGGCCGCTCGAACAGCGGGCCGTCGGCAACGTAGCCGTAGACTTGCGCGTTGCTCACTTCCGGTGCGTAGCCGCAGTCGACGTCCTGCACGGAGTACAGGCCGTTGGCCGGGTCGTTGGCAACGAACACGCCCATCGTGCAGCTGTTCAGGTACTCCTGCGTTGCGGCGAAGTGCTGCACGGCATAGAAGCGCTTTTGCTCCAGGCCAGACAGGTTGAAGGTATCGACGTAAGGCAGGCCGTCGAAGGTGATGGAGAAGTTCGTGGTGACGGTAAACGTGCCGTTGCCGTTGTCGGCACTGGACACGCTGTCGATCGTCAGGACAATCCTGCTCTCGTCGTTGTAAGCCAGGTCGTAAAAGTCCTGATGCAGCTGGCCAGCCCCGCGGTGGCATGTGCTGCAGGATTCGACCTTGGCCGCCGCAAGGGGATCCGCGGTCGCGTCGGTGCCATCGGCACCGTCGTTACCGTCAGCTCCCGCAGGCCCTGCCGGACCTGTGGGTCCCGGAGGTCCTGCTGCGCCGTCATCGCCTTCGCATCCGGCAAATCCGAATGCGACGACACAGATGACGAAAATCGACCAGGTCCATCGTTTCAGTGCGTCGAACCGGTTCATTTTCCTACTCCTATGCGTATGCATTGCAAATTGATCAAGGCCGGCACCCGCCGTTTGCGTTGTTGTGAGCGGACTTCCAGCGCTTCGCATAGCGTAGGAAAGGGCGAGTATTGCAACACTGACTTTTGTCAGTTTCGGCGTTGAAAAAGGCAGTGGAATCTGCGTATCCGGAGGGGTCGTTTCGACGGTATTTACGTACGGATTTTCAACGCGGAGGCACTTTGCAGGGCGCGGTTTCCGGCCTTTTCGGCGTAACCTGGGAAAGCGCTCGCAACGCGAAGATTCACTTGACCAAATTATACGTTCGTACCCATGGCCCCACACTGACAAAGCGCAGCTTCATGTAGGTAAATACCGAAATATTTCCCGGCAAGTTGCTATCGACCGCGGTGGAAAAATCGCCCTAACATACGGCCATTCGGGGGACACCCACCATACGTTACGCTGTCGATGCCATGCAGTAACTGCGATTGCCCGTTCCAGGAGATCCGGGCCCTGAACGGTTCGGACCTGTCGGCCGAATTGCGCTGTATGCTCGACGACCTGGTGCAGCGCGTCTCCTTCCGCCACGGCGAGATCCTGTTCATGCAGGGGCAGCCGAGCGCGTGCCTGTTTGCCGTGTCCGACGGCATGGTCAAGATCTGCACGCACAACCCGGACGGCCGCGAGCAGATCGTCGGCCTCAGCAGCCCGCAGAGCCTGCTGGTGGGGCTGCAGTCGCTCAACGACGATCGCTATGCCTATTCGGCCAT
>DATIUU010000245.1:0-5817 GCA_035466635.1 Woeseiaceae bacterium | reverse complement strand
CAAACCCCCCCACCCGCGCCCGCCACCAACCTACATCCGCATTTCCTGTTCCAGCTCCGTCAAACTCTGCCGGAACGAGCGGCGTGCAAATACGCGCTTCATGTAGGCTTCGATAGGCTCGCCCTGCGCACCGAATTCGATTCCGTAGAGCGGCAGCCGCCACAGGATGGGCGCGATACTGCAATCGACCAGCGAGAACTCGTCGCTCAGGAAAAACGGCCGCGCGCTGAACAACTCGGCACTTTGCAGGATACTTTCGCGCAGCATCTTGCGGGACTTGGAACTCAACTTGCCGTCGACCGGGTCGGCCTCCTCCGCCAGCGAATACCAGTCCGTCTCGATACGGAACAGCGCGAGGCGGAACTGCGCACGCGTAACCGGATCAACGGGCATCAGCGGCGGGTGCGGGAAACGCTCGTCGAGATACTCGATGATGACGCGCGAGTCGTACAACGTCAGGTCGCGGTCGACCAGCGTGGGCACGGTGTGATACGGATTGAGATCCATCAGGTCTTCGGGCAGCTCCGGACCCGCTACGTTGACGATCTCGATATTGATGTTCTTTTCTGCCAGCACGAGGCGCGTGCGATGGCTGTGTATGTCGGTGGGACGCGAGAACAGCGTCATGACGGATCGCCTGTTCGGGATACTTGCCATTTACTTGACGTCCTTCCAGATCTGCTTCTTGAGCATGACGGCGATGATCCAGAAGAAGATCAGGTAAATCAGCACCCAGACACCCAGAGTGCGGCGCTCCGAACGGATCGGCTCCGCGATGTAGACGAGGAAGTTCACCGTGTCGCGAACGAACTCGTCGAAGCCTTCGGCGTCCAGCGAACCTTCGGTCAGCGGTTCGAAGCCTTCGAAATGCCGTGTCGTGACGCCGTCTTCGGTATGCTCCGAGAATATCGCCTGCTGGTAGCCCTGCAGTTCCCACAGGACGTGCGGCATGCTCGTGCCGGGAAGCACGGTATTGTCCACACCCGTGGGACTCGATTCCTGTACGTAGAACCCCTTGAGGAACGAATAGACGTAGTCGGCGCCCCTGGAGCGCCCGATCAGCGACAGGTCGGGGGGCGCGACGCCGAACCAGCGCTCGGCCGACTGACCCGGCATCGACACTTTGATGGTCTCGAAGGTCTTGTCGGCGTTGAACATGAGGTTCTCGCTCAGCTGTTCGTCCGACAGCTCGAGATCCTCGCCGATGGTGCTGAAGCGGACGTACTTCGCGGAGTGGCATCCCGAGCAGTAGTTCATGAAATTGCGCGCGCCGCGCTGCAGGGACGCGATGTTGCCGGGCTCGATGTCCGCATGTTCGAGGGCGCCGCCGCCGGCTGCAAGGCTCTGCGTCGCACCGAGCAGCACGCAGGCCCCGACGAGCCCGGCGATCGTGTTGAACTTACCCATGGTAGACCACCCTTTCCGGTACAGGCTTCGTCTTGTCGATCGACGTGTAGTAAGGCATCAGCAGGAAGAACGCGAAATACAGGACCGTGAAGATCCTGGCCAGCAACACGTAGATACCCTCGGCGGGCTGCAGCCCCAGCCATCCCAGCATCAGGAAGGTGATGACGAATACGGTCAGTGCCGTCTTGTACATCCAGCCGCGATAGCGAATCGACCTGACGCGCGACCGGTCCAGCCACGGCAGGAATACGAACAGTACGACCGACAGGCCGAACAGGATGAAGCCCCACAACTTGTCCGGGACCGCGCGCAGAATCGCGTAGAACGGCGTGAAATACCAGACCGGTGCAATGTGCTCCGGCGTGGCGCGCATGTTCGCCGGTTCGAAGTTCGCGTGCTCGAGGAAATAGCCGCCCATCTCCGGCGCGAAGAACACGACCGCGCTGAAGATCATCAGGAACACGAGGATCGCGACGAGATCCTTGCTGGTGTGATACGGATGGAACGCGACGCCGTCGAGCGGCACGCCGTCCGGGCCCTTGTGCTTCTTGATCTCGATGCCGTCCGGGTTGTTCGAGCCGACTTCGTGCAGCGCGACGATGTGGACGAAGACCAGCGCGACCAATACCAGCGGCAGCGCGATCACGTGCAGCGCGAAGAACCGGTTCAGCGTGATGTCCGAAATCGAGTAGTCGCCGCGGATGAACTCGACGAGACCGTCACCGACGACCGGGATCGCGCCGAACAGCGAGATGATGACCTGCGCGCCCCAGTAGGACATCTGGCCCCACGGCAGCAGGTAGCCGGCGAACGCCTCGGCCATCAGCACGAAGAAGATCAACATGCCGATCAGCCAGATCAGCTCGCGCGGCTTCTGGTACGAGCCGTAGAGCATGGCACGGAACATGTGCAGGTAAACGACGATAAAGAAGAACGACGCGCCGGTCGAATGCATGTAGCGGATCAGCCAGCCCCACTCGACGTCGCGCATGATGTACTCGACCGAGGCGAACGCCTCATCCGCGGACGGCTTGTAGTTCATCGTCAGGAAGATGCCGGTGATCAGCTGGATCGCCAGCATGACGAACGCCAGCACGCCGAACACGTACCACCAGTTGAAACTCTTCGCCGCGTAGTACTTGGTGACGTGGTACTCGAGTGTCGACGTCATCGGGAATCGATCGTCGATCCACTTGACCAGGCCGGCCCATACGCCCTCGGGTCGCTTGCCGACTTCTGCTTCAACTCTTGCCATTACGCTGCTCCCGAATCCTGGCCGATGAGAATCAGGTCGTCACGGACGAACCGGTGTGGGGGGACCCTGAGATTGGTCGGGGCTGGCACGCCCTTGAATACCCGCCCGGCGAGGTCGAACTTGGAGCCGTGGCAGGGACAGAAGAAACCGCCGTCCCAGCCTTCGACCGGCCGCGGCTGGAAATCCTCCAGCGGCGCACAGCCGAGATGGGTGCAGGAGCCTTCGACCACCAGCCACTCCGGCCGCAGCGAGCGGGTCTCGTTCGCGGCGTACTCGGGCTGCTGATCGGCAACTTCCGAGTTGGGGTCGCGCAGCCTGTCGTCGTGCTTGCCCAGCGTGCCGAGCATGGCGTCGTTACGGCGCAGCACGAATACCAGTTTGCCCCGCCACAGCACGCGCACCATCTCGCCCGACTCGATCGATCCCAGCGGAACCTCGACGGGCGCACCCAGCGCCTGCGCCCTCGCGCTCGGCTTGAGTGAGGAAAGAAACGGTACAGCGACAAAACCAGCCCCAACGGCACCGGTCACGGCAGCTGCAACAGCGAGGAAATGACGGCGGTTACGGTCCATCCGATCGGCGTCGTCTTCGGTCATCAGGCACTCCCATACGCCCGGCTGAGAAAGGTAGATTGACGGTCCCTTCGATCAGCGCGCTTTTTCTTTAATTCTATACTGGTAGATTTGCAGCAGGCCCGGTTTACCGTCAGGATGACGGATGCACTGGGACTTGGTGCGGAACGAATTGGGCATTATACACGGGCGTTATTGAAATTGGCTAGCGACGCGATATCCGGGGGCTGCGCGGGGATGGTCGAGCGGTGACGCGCGCGAAATCGGCACTGCTGTTCCTGCTGCAGTCGATCGTGGCGGGCCTCGCGGTGGCCTTCATCGTGGTCCTGGTCCGCCCGGATCTGCTGCCCTCGCTGCGACCGCCCGAGGCGAGCGCGCCCGCCAGCTTCGCGGACGCGGTCGATGCGAGCGCGCCATCCGTCGTCACGGTCGTCAGCCGGCGGCTGGTGCCGGGCGAGCCCGACCCGTCCGGCCGCACGCGATTTCGCGTCAACACCAGCTTCGCCTCGGCCGTCATCATCGATCCCGACGGCTACCTCGTCACGAACTGGCATGTCGTCGTGGACGCCGCGGAGATCCAGGTGGAACTCGGTGACGGCGGCTTCATCGCCCCCGAAGTCGTCGGCCTGGACGCCGAGACCGACCTCGCCCTGCTGAAGATCGATGGCCGCGCCCTGCCGGCGATTCGCCTCGGCAGCTCCCGGCGGCTCCGCATCGGTGACGTGGTGCTGGCGATCGGCAATCCTTACGGCCTCACGAAATCCGTCACCCAGGGTATCGTCAGCGCCACCGGCCGCGCGGCGCTCGAGCTCGCGACATTCGAGGATTTCATCCAGACGGATGCGGCAATCAATGCCGGCAACTCGGGCGGCGCGCTCGTCAACAGCAACGGCGAGCTGGTCGGGATCAACACCGCGGTGCTGACGCAGGACGTCGCCACCGAGGGCATCGGCTTCGCCATACCCGTCGACCTCGTGCGCGGCGTCGTCGAGGAACTCAAGCAGCACGGCCGGGTGATCCGCGGCTACCTCGGCCTCGTTCCGGACGACCTGACCAGCGCCGAGCGCGCGCAGCTCGGCGTCGACGACGACAGCGGCATCCTGGTCGCGGAGGTCTATGCGGGAGGACCGGCAGAGCGCGCGGGACTGCGCGCCAACGACATCATCCTGTCGATGAACGGCGAGCCCATCCTGCAGGAGCGGCAGGCGCTGCTGATCGCCGCCAGCACGAAACCGGGCGACGAGATCGAGGTGGTCGCGTGGCGCGACGGCGAGCGGGTTCGCACCACGGTCGTCGCGACGGAACGGCCGCGGCGGCAGCCCTAGCCTGTCGGGCTCAGGGCATCGTCACGAGGCGCGCGGGAATCAGCGCGGCACGCGGCGGATGGTGGCGCCCAGCTGCCGCAGCTTCTCCTCGATGCGCTCGTAACCGCGATCGACATGGTAGATCCGGTCCACGAGCGTTTCGCCTTCCGCGGCGAGGCCCGCAAGCACCAGGCTCGCCGATGCCCTGAGATCGGTCGCCATCACCGGCGCTGCCGTCAGCTTCTCGACCCCGGTGCAGATCGCGGTATTGCCTTCGAGCTGGATGTCGGCGCCCATGCGCTGCAGCTCGAGGACGTGCTGGAAGCGGTTCTCGAACACGGTCTCGGTAATCGTGCCGACGCCCTCCGCGACCGCATTCAGCGTGCAGAACTGTGCCTGCATGTCGGTGGGAAACGCGGGATAGGGCGCCGTGCGCAGATCGACGGCACGCGGCCGCCGGTCTTGCATGTCGATCTCGATCCAGTCGTCGCCGGTCGTGATCCCGGCGCCGGTTTCGGCAAGCTTGATGAGGACCGCATCCAGCGTATGCGGCGCGGTGCCCATGACCCTGACGCGGCCGCCCGTCACGGCCGCCGCCACCAGGTAGGTGCCGGTCTCGATGCGATCGGGCAGGACGCTGTACTCGCCGCCGCCGAGCGCCGCGACGCCCTGCACGTGGATCGTGCTGCTGCCGGCACCCTCGATACGCGCACCGAGCGTGCGCAGGAAGTTCGCGAGGTCAATCACCTCCGGCTCCCGGGCCGCGTTCTCGAGCACGGTCTCGCCCTCGGCGAGCACGGCCGCCATCAGCAGGTTCTCCGTGCCCGTCACCGTAACGGTGTCGAAGACGATATGCGCGCCCTTCAGGCGATCGGCCCTGGCCTTGATAAAACCGTTCTGCACGACCACCCGGGCGCCCAGCGCCTGCAGGCCGGCGACGTGAAGGTTGACCGGGCGGGCGCCGATCGCGCAGCCGCCGGGCAGCGATACGTCCGCCTCCCCGAATCGCGCGACCAGCGGGCCGAGCACCAGGATCGACGCGCGCATGGTCTTGACGAGGTCGTACGGTGCCGTGCGATGCGCGATGTCGCGCGCGTCGACTTCGACGTTGAGGCGGTCGTCGACGGTCACCTGCGCCCCCATCGTCTGCAGCAGGGAGATCGTCGTCGTAACGTCCTTGAGGTGCGGCACGTTGCGGATGGTCACGGGCTCGCTGGTGAGCAGGGTTCCCGCAAGGATCGGCAACGCCGCGTTCTTGGCGCCCGATATCCGCACCTGG
>DATIUU010000244.1:0-6341 GCA_035466635.1 Woeseiaceae bacterium | reverse complement strand
CGTTTTCGAGCTCGAGGCCGAACGGCTGCAGAACCTCGCGTTCGACCCCGAGGCCGTGGAAAGCGAGCGTGGCGTGATCATCTCGGAGCGCCGCACCACCGTGGACAGCAACAACGTCAGCCGGCTGCTGGAGCAGGTGCTTGCGACGGCGTACGTCGCACACCCCTACCAGTTCCCCATCATCGGCTGGCCGTCGGACATCGAGTCCTGGACGCAGGACGACCTCGAGAATTTCTACCGGACGTACTACGCGCCCAACAACATTACGATGGTCGTCACCGGTGACGTCACGCCCGCCGAAGTCCTCGATCTCGCGGAAGAGTATCTGGAGGACATCCCGGCGCAGGACCCGCCCGCCGATGTCCGCACCGTCGAGCCGCCGCAGCAGGGCGAGCGCCGCGTCGTCATCGAGACCGACGCGCAGACGCCGATGCTGCACATCGCCTTTCACGGCGGCCGCGCGGCGGATCCCGGGACCCTCGCGATGAGCCTGTTGCTGCGCACGCTGGTCGACGGCGATTCGTCCCGCCTGCACCGCCTGCTCGTCGAGGAGGAGCAGCTCGCGATCTCGATCGGCGGGTTCCAGTTCGAGGGCTTCGACCCCGGGCTGGTGTATTTCTATGCAACGCTGCCGCCCGGCGGCGATCTCGCGCGGCTCGAGGCACGCATCATGGAGGAACTCGAGCGCGTCGCCGCGGAAGGCGTCACCGAGGACGAGCTCGCGAAAGCGCGCAACATGGCACTGGCGGACTACTGGCGCTCGATGGCCACCATCAGCGGCAAAGCCGCCGGCCTCGGCGAGGCGGCCGTTTTCCACGGCAGCTACGTGAAGCTCTTCGACCTGCCCGGCAAGATCGAGGCATTGTCCGCCGCCGACCTCGAGGCTGTCGCGGCGACGGTTTTCCGCCGCGGCAACGCCACGGTCGGCACCCTGTACGCGCCGGCCGCGGAGGGTGACGAATGACTCGCGTGCACGCCTTCCTGCCGCTCGCTGCGCTGGCCTGGTTGCTGCATGCCGGCGGCGCGATGGCCGAGGGCGTCACGCTGCCGGACTTCGACCGCATCGCGCTCCCCAACGGCACGGTGTTGCTGCTGAGCGAGAAGCCGGATGTGCCGCTCGTTGCCGCGACGGCGATCCTGCGCGGCGGCGCGGTGGCGGACCCGGAAGGCCGGGCCGGTCTCGCAAACCTGGTCGCGTCGCTCCTCGAAAAGGGGGCGGGGGATCGTGACGCTGCGCAGTTCGCGGCAACGGTCGACGCGTCCGGCGGCATGCTGTCGAGTCGCGCCGACCTGGAGTCCATCACGGTCTCCGGCAGCTTCCTCGCCCGCGACGCCGACCTGATGGTGGAATTGCTGGCCGACATGCTGCTGCGGCCGAGGCTCGACGAAGCCGAGTTCGGGAAACTGCGCGAACGCTCGATCAATTTCATCCGCGCGGCGAAGGACACGAACCTCGACGCCTTGCTGCCGATCTACGGCCAGGCGTTCCTGTTCGGCGAGCATCCTTACGGCAACCCGGTGACCGGCAGCGAGACCTCGCTCGCCGCGATCGGCCACGCCGACATCCTCGAGTTCTACGAACAGCAGCTCGGCGGCGACCGCCTCGTGATAGCGGTAACCGGTGACTTCGATGCGGCGGCGATGATCGCGAAGCTCGCCGCCGCGTTCGCTGACTGGCGCCCGGCCGCCACGCCCCTGCCCGAGGTGCCGCGGCCGGTGCCGCACAGCGGGCGCCGCGTCCTGCTGATCGACAAGCCCGGAGCGACGCAAACCTACTTCTGGCTCGGCAACGTCGGCGTCGAGCGCGACTACGAGAGGCGCGCCGCGCTCGACATCGCCAACACGGTCTTCGGCGGCCGCTACACATCGATGCTGAACACGGAGCTGCGCATGAAGTCGGGCCTCACCTACGGCGCGCACGCCGAGCTCTCGAGGGCAACCCAGCCGGGTTCGGTGGCTATCGTGTCGTACAGCCCGACCGAGCGGACCTTCGAAGCCATCGACATGGCGCTCGGCGTGCTCTCGCAACTGCACGAGCGTGGCGTCGACGAAACGGCGCTCGCCTCCGCCCGCAACTACATCCTGGGACAATTCCCGACGGCACTGGAGACGGCGGCGCAGCTCGGAAGACAGCTGGCTGCGCTGGAAGCGTTCGGCCTCGACGTTGGCTACATCAACGCTTACGGCCCGGCGCTCACGGCAACCGACGTGGCGTCGGTCGGTGCGGTGATCGAGGCCGTGTACCCGTTGCCGGAGGACCTCGTCGTCGTGCTCCTCGGCGACGCCAGGATCATTCGCGACGGCGCGGCCGCTTACGGCCCGCTCGTCGAGATGCCGATCACCGCGCCGCACTTCCGGCCGCCCGCCGCCGACGCCGAGTAGCCGGCCGCCCCTACTTGCCGATACAGAACTCCGAGAAAATGCGGCCGAGCAGATCGTCCGCGGTGACTTCGCCTGTGATGGTGCCGAGCGCCTGCTGCGCGAGCCGCAACTCCTCCGCCAGCAGTTCGCCGGCGCGCGCATCGCGGAGCGCCGCCCGGCCGGCTGCGAAGTGTTGCTGCGCGTTCTGCAGCGCCTCGACGTGGCGGCGGCGCGCCGTGAACGCGCCTTCGCCGAGATCGCGAAACCCGGCCAGCTCGCGGATACGCCGGCGCAACGCTTCGAGCCCCTCGCCCGTGTGTGCCGAGAGCATGACGACAGGCGGCTCGCCCTCGAGCAGGCCCGCGCGATCGCCGGTGAGGTCGATTTTGTTGCGCACAATCGTGACCGGCACGCCGTCCCGGAGCGGCTCCTCGATGCGCGCCGGCAGCGCCTCGGTCGCATCCTGTATCCACAGCACCGCGTCGGCCCCGGCGAGTGCCTTGCGCGCGCGGCGGATGCCCTCTGCCTCGATGCGGTCGGGGTTGTCGCGCAGTCCTGCCGTGTCCACCAGCTCCACGGCAAGGCCGTCGATATCGATGCGCTCGCGCAGGACGTCGCGGGTCGTGCCCGCGATCTCGGTCACGATCGCCGTCTCCTCGCCCGACAGCCGGTTCATGAGGCTGGACTTGCCCGCGTTCGGCTTGCCCACGATCACGACCTGGTAGCCATCGCGCAGGACGCGCCCGACGCTCGCTCTCGACAGCAGCGAGTCGAACGCCGCCGCCGCGCGCGCCAGCCGGGCGCCGAGCTCGTCGTCGGCCAGGAAGTCGATCTCTTCCTCGGGAAAGTCGATGGCCGCCTCGACGTACACCCTTATCGCCGTCAGCTGTTCGGCCAGCTCGTTGACGGCTGCCGAGAAGACGCCGTTCAGCGAACGCAGCGCAGCGCGCGCGGCCTGCGCCGTGCCGCTCTCGATGAGGTCGGCCACCGCTTCGGCCTGGGCGAGGTCCAGCTTGCCGTTCAGGAAAGCGCGCTGCGTGAACTCGCCGGGCGCCGCCCGCCGCGCGCCGAGGTCTACGGCCGCATCGACCAGCAGCGACAGGACGACGGGGCCGCCGTGGCCGTGCAGCTCCAGCACCGACTCGCCGGTGAACGACGCGGGCGCCGGGAAATACAGCGCGATGCCCTGGTCGAGCGGCTCGCGCTGCGCATCCACGAACGTGGCAACCGTCGCCACCCTCGGTTCCGGTACACTGCCGAGCATCGCGTGGGCGATGCGCTCGGCAGCAGCGCCCGAAATGCGCACGACGCCGATCCCGCTCGTGCCGGGCGGCGTGGCGAGGGCGACCAGGGTGTCGTCGGGCGTCGGCATGGCGCAATGAAAACACAGGTAACCCCCACATGCAGAATCAAAAAGTCACTTTCTACAACGCCGAGGGTCACGCCCTCTCCGGCCTGCTGGCGCTGCCCGAATCGGCGCCCAGGGCCTGGGCGCTGTTCGCGCACTGTTTCACCTGCTCGAAAAACCTCAAGGCAGCAACCAACATCGCGCGCGCGCTGACCGATTCCGGTATCGCCGTGTTGCGCTTCGACTTCACGGGACTCGGGCAGAGCGAGGGCGACTTCGCCGAGACCAACTTCTCATCCAACGTCAGCGACCTGCTGGCCGCGGTGCGGTTTCTCGAGGAAAACTACCGGGCACCGGAGATCCTGCTCGGGCACTCGCTCGGCGGCACGGCCATCCTGCAGGCTGCGGGCGACGTGCCGTCGGCGGTGGCGGTCGCGACCATCGGCTCACCGTCCGACCCGGGTCACGTGCGCCGGCTGCTGGCCGGCGCCGAGGGCGCATTGCGCGAACGGGGCGTCGCGGAGGTGAGTCTCGGCGGTCGGCCGTTTACGATGAAGCGGCAATTCCTCGACGACCTCGAGCGTCACGAGCTTCCTGTCGCGGTAAAGTCGCTGCGCAAAGCGCTGCTGGTCATGCACGCGCCGCTGGACGACATCGTCGGCATCGACAATGCCGCAGCGCTGTTCGGCAACGCGCTGCACCCCAAGAGCTTCGTCAGCCTGGACAATGCGGACCATCTCCTCACGCGGGAGGCCGACTCGCTGTATGCGGGTCGCGTACTTGCAGCCTGGGCGGAGCGCTACCTCGAGTCCGTGGGCCCTGCCGCAGACAGCCCGCCGCCCGATACCGGCAGCTTCGACACCGCGGCACGAACGCGCATCGGCGGTTTCCGGACGGACATCGTCGCCGGCGGCCATGCGCTCGTCGCCGACGAGCCGGTCTCGGCGGGCGGGACCGCAGCGGGCCCCTCGCCTTACGACCTGCTCTCCGCCGCGCTGGCGAGCTGCACCTCCATGACGCTCAAGATGTACGCCGCGCACAAGAACATCGATCTCGAGTCGGCAACGGTGCGCGTCAGGCACGGCAAGATTCACGCGAAGGATTGCGAGGATTGCGAGAGCGCCGAGGGTCGCATCGACCGGTTCGAGCGGCAGATCGTGTTGGCGGGCGACCTGACGGGCGAGCAACGGGCGCGCCTGCTGGAGATCGCCGATCGCTGCCCGGTGCACCGCACGCTGCATGGGGAGGTGAACGTACGCAGTACGCTCGCAGACGCCTGACGGACCGCGTTTATTCCCGCGGTTTCTTCTTGCCGGACTTCCTTTCCTTGTCTTCCTTCTCGACGACCTTGTTGATCTTCCACTGCTGGGCAATCGACAGGATGGTGTTGGTCGCCCAGTAAAGGACGAGACCCGAGGGGAAGAACGCGAAAAAGCCCGTGAACATGATCGGCATGATCTGCATCACCCGCGCCTGGACCGGGTCCGCCGGCGCCGGGTTGAGCTTCTGCTGCAGCAGCATCGCCGCGCCCATGATCAGCGGCAGGATGAAATACGGGTCGCGGGTCGAGAGGTCGGTGATCCACAACGCAAACGGCGCCTGGCGCATCTCGACGCTCTCGATGAGCACCCAGTAGAAGGCCAGGAAGAACGGCATCTGGATCAGTATGGGCAGGCAGCCCGCGGCGGGATTCACCTTCTCCCGCTTGTAGAGATCCATCATCTGCTGCGACAGTTGCTGGCGGTCGTCCTTGTAGCGCTCCTGCAGCGCCTTGATGCGGGGCTGCAGGTTGCGCATCTTCGCCATCGAGCGGCCGCTCGTCTCGGTCATCTTGTAGAACACGAGCTTGATGAGCACGGTGACCAGGATGATCGACACGCCCCAGTTGCCGACGTAGCCGTAGATGAACGCGAGCAGCCAGAACATCGGCTGCGAGAGGATGGTCAGCCAGCCGTAGTCGACGGTGAGCTTGAGCCGCTCGTGCAGCTCCTCGAGCTGCGACTGGACCTTCGGCCCGACGAACAGCTGCCGCGAGAAGGTCTCCGATGCGCCGGGTTCGACGGTGCGTTTCGCACCGACCACGCTCGCGATCATCGTGTCGTTCTTCAGCTCCACGCGGTAAACGTGCGGCGCACCGCTTTCCGGGATGATGGCACTCAGGAAGTGGTGCTGGATCGCTGCCACCCAGCCGTCCGGCGTCGAAAACTCCACCGGCCCCTTTTTGCGCAGGTCGTCCTGCTGGTGCTTTTCCGCCTTGTCGCCGGTGTAGGTTTGGGGCCCGTCGAATGAATAGGAATCCACGTCGAACATCGAGCGGTCGATGCCCTTCGAGCGGCGCAGCAGCTGCGTATACTGGTCGCCATGCCACGGCTCGGCGCTGTTGTTGACGAGCGTCTGTTCCACGGTGATCACGTAGCTGCCGCGCGTAAAGCGGAACGACTTTTCGATGCTGACACCGCTCGCATCGGTCCAGGTCAGCGGCACCACGAGCTCCTCGGCGTCGCCGAGCACGAACTCGTTGCGCGGCGAGCTGAACAGGGTGTCCTGGCCCGCGCTCGGGCCGCTCGCACTGCGCAGGCCGGTGCGAATCAGGCCGAGGTCGCCGCGCTCGGGGCTCAGCAATTCGACGAGG
>DATIUU010000243.1:0-11102 GCA_035466635.1 Woeseiaceae bacterium | reverse complement strand
ACGGCACACCCACCAGCCGCGCCAGCAGAATGTGCGCCCGCGTCTGCGGCATCGGACCGTCATCCGCACTCACCACCAGGATCGCACCGTCCATCTGCGCCGCACCCGTGATCATGTTCTTCACGTAGTCCGCGTGCCCGGGACAGTCCACGGGCGCGTAATGACGGTTGTCGCTCTCGTACTCCACGTGCGCCGTCGCAATCGTGATGCCGCGCTCCTTCTCCTCCGGCGCATTGTCAATCTGGTCGTAACCCCTGATCTCACCGTGGCCGTGCTTCTCCGCCATCACCTTCGTCAACGCCGCCGTCAACGTCGTCTTACCGTGATCAACGTGACCAATCGTGCCTACGTTTACGTGCGGTTTTGTTCTTTCAAACTTCTCTTTAGACATGAGTCTTTCCTGCTTAGCTTAAGTTTGTAAGTCGATCTTTTCGTTTCCAACACCGCGATTTACGGTCACGGCACTCTCTATAACCACGGGCAGAGACCTGGAGCCCACACCCGGGATTGAACCGGGGACCTCTTCCTTACCAAGGAAGTGCTCTACCCCTGAGCTATGTGGGCTACGATCCTGCTCTCAGACCTCGTCTGGAGCGGGTGATGGGAATCGAACCCACATCATCAGCTTGGAAGGCTGAGGTTCTACCTTTGAACTACACCCGCAATTCAACAAAGCGTTTTCGTTCAGCCTCGCAATACCTGCTATCCACTTCCGGCCGCGTCAACAGCCTCCAACCAATCGCCGCGCACGTTTTTCCAACGTGCAAAAACCCTGACAGTCGTCACTTGTCAAACCGTCCGGATGTATGAAACTGTCTTTTGTCTTCCCCTCGACGCACCGCCAACCCGGTGACGCGCACGGTTCAGATTGTGTCTCGCGGCCGTCGTCTCAGAGCGAGCCGGCGGCGGAGCAGCGCAGTTTGATGCTGCTATACTCTCACTCGCCCGGTCCTCCGCCAAAAGTATCTGGTGGAGGGGGTAGGATTCGAACCTACGTAGGCATAGCCAGCAGATTTACAGTCTGCCCTCGTTGACCGCTTGAGTACCCCTCCGCGGACACAAGCCGGGCATTGTCTAACGCGCCTCCCTGCCTGTCAACCCCGCGGCAATCGCCGCTTTCAGCGATTCATCGCCCAGTGCCACGGCTCGTAGATGATGCCCCAGGGGTTGTCCCGCGGATACGACATCGTGAAGTCGAAACGATGCGCATTCTCGCCCAGCCAGCGGAATGCCGCCGAATCTTCGAACGCCTCGGTGAGCGGGCGCGAGCCCGGCGTCGCGATGTCGACCGCGAGGCCCGTGTGGTGCTCGCTGTGCCCGGGCGCCGCGTTGACCGCGAGAATATCCGTAATCGATTGACCCGCATCGATTTTCTTGCGAATGAGCGCCGCCTGGTACTCGTAGCTGCGAAACCCCGAGACGATCAGCAGGGTAATGCCGTCATCGGCCGCCGCCTCGACCATGGCCGCCCACCGGCGGGCGGCCATGGGCGCGAGGCGCTGCATGCGCCCGACCAGGTTCGGCCCCACCTCCACGAGCTCGCCCGCCTCCTCGAAAGCGGGCGGACCGCCCGACTTGCCGTAGTCGGCGGGAATACCGAGTTCCTGGTGAAGTTCGCGTAGCATATCGGCTTGCATTGTCCCACTGTAGGAGCGCTTCTTGAAGCGCGAACCGGATCGCGGGCGGACGCCTGCTCCTTAACAACGATCGAGACATGGCCAGAGATACGGTTTACAAAGCGCGCGACCCCGACGAGCCGTTCCGCTTCAACGCCGAGGTTGCGGCGGTGTTCCCGGACATGCTCCGGCGTTCGATTCCCGGCTACGAGGCGTCTCTCGAGGCGATCGGCTCGCTCGCGGCGCGCTACGTGCAGCCGGGCACCCGCTGTTACGACCTCGGCTGCTCCCTGGGCGCCGCCTCGGTGGCGATGCGCCAGGGCATTCGGGCCGAGGGCTGCCGTATCGTCGCGGTCGACAATGCCCCCGCGATGATCGAGCGCTGCCACAACATCGTCCGCGACGAGTACCTGCGGCAGCCGGACGGCGCGCCGATCGAGCTCGTCGAAGGCGACATACTCGACACCGAAATCGCCAACGCCTCGATGGTGGTGCTGAACTACACGCTGCAATTCCTGCCGCTTTCGGACCGCGACACGATGATCGGGCGCATCGCCGCGGGCCTGAATGACGGGGGCCTGCTGGTCCTCTCCGAGAAGGTGGTCGACCCGGACCCGGCAATGGAGGCCCTGCTCATCGAACTCCACCATGAGCACAAGCGGCGCAACGACTACAGCGCGCTGGAAATCAGCCGCAAGCGGGCGGCCCTCGAGAACGTGCTGGTCCCTGAGACCGTGAATCAGCACCGCGACCGGCTGCTGCGCGCCGGATTCCGCAGCGCGGCCGTGTGGCTGCGCTATTTCAACTTCGTTTCCATCATCGCCATCCGATGAACGTGCCCGACACCGAGGCCCTCGCCGGCGTGCTCGAGACGCTCCAACTGGGTCACTGGTTCGAGCCGCTCCGGGCACTGGCGCTGGAACGCATGTCGCCGGCCGCGCACGGCGACTTTGCGCGCTGGCGGGACGCCGTTGTCAGGCTGCCCGCTGCATCGGGCGCCGCGGAACGCCGCGAGCTGCTGCTGCAGCTGGCGCCGTGGCGCAAGGGGCCGTTCGACGTGGGCGGCGTGCACATCGACGCGGAGTGGCAGAGCGACCTGAAGTGGCGGCGCGTCGAGGCCGCTGTCGCGCCGCTCGCCGGGCGGCGGGTGCTCGACGTCGGTTGCGGCAACGGCTATTACGCGCTGCGCATGGCGGAAGCCGGGGCGTCCGCCGTCCTCGGCATCGACCCGACGCTGCTGTACGTCATGCAGTTTCTCGCGGTGACGGCGCAGCGGGAGCCGTTGCCGGTCGTCGTCCTGCCACTGCGCCTCGAAGAACTCCCGGATGCCGCCCCCGTCTTCGACACCACGTTCTCGATGGGCGTGCTCTACCACCAGCGGTCCCCGCTCGAACACCTGCGGCAGTTGCGCGCCACCCTGCGGCCCGGCGGCCAGCTCGTGCTGGAGACGATCTTCATTCCCGGCGAGGAATCGTATGCGTGCACGCCCGCCGACCGGTATGCACGGATGAAGAACGTGTGGCTGCTGCCGACACTCGCGGAACTCACAACCTGGCTGCGGCGTACAGGGTTCCGGGACGTCGAGGTCGTCGCTGCCGCGGTCACGACCACCGAGGAGCAGCGCTCCACCGAGTGGATGCGCTTCGAGTCGCTCGCGGAGGCGCTCGACCCGGCCGACCCCGGCAGGACCGTCGAGGGCTGGCCCGCGCCGCGCCGGGTGGTGGCAACGGCGATAGCGCCGTAGGGGTGGTTTGCGGGCCCGGGCCCGCTCCTGCGGGGTGGCGGTCAGTAGCCCGTCGCGGCGACCTCGCAGCGCTCGTGGGTGGTCTCCTTGCCGTCCGTGAGCTCGCGGAAGAACCAGATGGTCGTCGTCGCCGCGAACGACTCCGGCCCGCCGTTGATCGAATGGGCCGGGCGGTAGACGTAGCCGCCGGGAAAATAGACGTCCGTCGCGACTTCGCTGCCGACGCATTCGCTGTGCGTGTAGTTGCCGATGACGAGATACCCCTCGCGATTGGCCGATGACGACGTCCACGGGATTTTCGCGCCGGGCTCGATCCGCTGCAGCCAGGTGCGCGCGCCCGAGCCGGGATCGGACCGCAACTCCTTCACGGCAATGCCCCCGGTCCCGGTCTCTTCCCAGTCGATGAGTCCGCTTTCGAGGATCAGCGGCGTCCGGATCACCGCGGATGGTTCGATATCGTCGAGAAAGTAGAGGACCCGTGCACCGGTCGACGACTTGAGTTTGAAACCCAGGGTGCCTGGCGGCAGGTAGGCGTAGCCGCCGCGCTTGAGGCCGACGTCGGCGACGCTCAGCTCGCCCTCGATGACGAATATCTCGAGCGTCTTGTCCGGCGAGGCGCCGCTCGTACCCTGCCAGGAGGACGGCAGGTCGATCCGGTAGCCGCCACCGGCACTGTCACTGTTTGCGCCGACGAGGCCTTTTGCCCGCACGCCGGGCAGGCCGGCGATGAAGACGTCCGGTATCTCGTCGACGCGAACGAATGCCGGATACGGGACGTCCGGCTGGCTCGGTGCACAGGCTGCCAGCTGCGAAACCAGCACGAAAAGCAGGAATCCACGAATCGCTCTCATCGCCAGGCATTATCTCCCGCCGGCCCGAAAAGGAAACGGGCATTAAAAAAGCCGCCCAGAAACTGGGCGGCACAGTAAGCGGAAGATGGCTCAGGCGGGCTGCAATGCGCAGGAATGATCAAAACGTCACTGTCCCGATGGAATTCCGCGTGATACTGCTTCCGTGCATTCGAGCCGCTTGGTCTCTGGTCGCAAGCAGCGACTTCGCGTTGCTCACTACAGGTGACGTGTTGAGAGGAAGCACGTAACACCTGCCAAAGATTCATGCGTCCGGTATGGCAACTCGCCTGCACTGCCTTACTGCATCTCATCTCCGTGCGTACCGAGATGGTACCGGCGAGATGCTACTACATCTTGTATAGGAAGGCGAGCCGTACACAAGATATAGATGAAATGTAAAAAATCGCGACGATCCCGGGCCAACGCGATAGGCTCTTGCGCATCGTCCCGCCGCACCCGGCCGGGCGCATCCGCAGCGACCCGCGACAGGGAACACGAGCGGCCTGCCAGGAGGCACGTCCGATGAAAGACAGTTACGGCATCAGCAAGCTCAACAAGGTCCGCCAGCTGCGCAACAAGGCGCGCTACGACAAGGACACCGTGCACGCAATCCTCGACGCCGGGCTCGTTGCCCACGTGGCTTTCGTGCAGGAGGACGCACCGCTGGTCGTGCCGATGATTTACGGGCGGACCGGCGACACGCTTTACCTGCACGGCGCGCGCAAGGCACGCGTGATCCGCCTGCTCGAGCGCACGGACCGTGCCTGCCTCAACGTGACCCTGCTCGACGGCCTCGTGCTCGCGCGCTCGGCGTTCAATTCCTCGATGCACTACCGTTCCGCGACGGTCTTCGGCACGCCGGAACTCGTCGACGACTACGACGCGAAGCTCGCAGCCCTGCGGGTGATCACCGAGCACTCGATGCCGGGCCGCTGGGACGAACTGCGCGCGCCGCTCGAGCGCGAGGTCACGATGACCGGCGTCATCCGGCTCGACATCGAGGCGGCGTCGGCGAAAGTGTCGGACGGCATGCCCAATGACGAGGAGGAGGACTACGACACCCCGGTCTGGGCCGGGGTATTGCCGCTCGAGTCCGTCTTCACCGAACTCGTCGGCGACGACCGGGTCCTCGAGGGCGTCGAAGCGTCAGCCGCCGTACGGCAACTCGAGGGCCGCAGGCTGTAGCAACCGCCTCACGGCACGTTCGGGAACCGCGAGTGCTCGGCCTCGAGGCGCAACAGCGCCTCCTTGGTGTCGAGCCCACCGCCGAAGCCCGTCAGTTCGCCGTGACTGCCGATGACGCGGTGACAGGGCACGATGATCGGGATCGGGTTGCGGCCGTTGGCGGCGCCCACCGCGCGGACGGCTTTGGGCCGGCCGATGCGCTCGGCGATCTCGGCGTACGACGTCGTTTCCCCGTACGGAATCTGCTGCAGTGCCTGCAGCACGCTCATCTGGAACTCGGTGCCGTCGAGCTTCAGCGGCAGGTCGAACTCCCTGCGCTCACCGGCGAAATACTCGGTCAGCTGCTGCCGCGCCACCGCAAACGGTTTCTCGTTGTAAATCCAGCCGGGCTCGGGGTCCCTGCGCATCGAGCCCCCGGGAAACCCGACGAGGCACAGGGCGGCGTCGTCTCCGGCCAGCAGCAGTTCACCGATCGGCGTATCAAGGTAGCAGTAATACATCGTTCAACCTCCGGAGCCCGGTGCCGAGCCCCATAACAACAGTGCAGCGTAGGCGCGCCACGGGCGCCAGCGCTGCGAGATTTCCTCGAGTTCCGCCGGGCGGAGGCGCGTGCGGCCCGGCCGGTCAAATGCGCGCAGCAGCCCGAGATCGGCGGCCGGGAACGCATCCGGGTTCTTGAGTGCCCGCATCGCGATGTAGTCGGCGGTCCACTCGCCGATACCGGCGATGGCCAGCAGCGACGCGCGAAACGCCGCCGGCTCCTGCGCGGCGTCGAAACTCAGCGACCCGTCGACGACCGCCTGCGCCAGCCGGCGCAGCGTCGCGGCGCGGCTGCGGGTAACGCCCGTGTTGTTGAAGCGGGCGCGCGCGAGCCGTTCGGGCGCCGGGAACAGGTGCGACAGGCCGGGACAGCCGTTGATCGTGATCGGCTCGCCGTAGGTCCTCGCGAGGCGCCCGGCGATGGTCGTTGCCGCTTTCACCGATATCTGCTGCCCGAGTACCGCCCTGACCGCGAGCTCGAAGCCGTCCCAGGCGCCGGGCACGCGGACGCCCGGGTTGCTGTCCAGCAGGCGGGCCAGCCGCGCGTCCCGGGACAGCACGTCCGCAATCTCGCGCACGGGCGCATCGAGGTCGAATACCTCGCGGCACCGCTGGACCATCGGGAAGATGCTCTGCGTGCCGACCCCGTGCATCGTCAGCAACACGCCGCCATCCTGCGGCCGGAGCTCGATGGCACCCGGACGGCCGTCGATCGTCACGCTACGCACATAGCGGCCGCCGTCGATCGCCTCGACCCCGGGCACGGCACGCGCCGCGAAGAACGCCAGCAAGGACGCCCGGTCGAACGGCATGCGGACCGGCAGCCTCACGCTCAGCGCGGTATCCGGGCTCGCCGCGTCGGCCGCGTCGCGGGCCCGGCGCAATTCGCGCGGCGCCCGGCCGTAGGCGCGGGCGAACGAATCGTTGAAGCGGCGCACGCTGCCGTAGCCGGCGGCGACGGCAATATCCTGCATCGGCAGCCGGGTCTGGTCGATCAGCTGCTTGGCGAAGTGCAGCCGCTGGGTATGCGCGACCGCCAGCGGGCTCGCGCCGAGGTGGCGCGTAAACAGCCGCCGCAGGTGCCGGCTGGTTACCCCGAGGCGGGTGGCCAGCGCCTCGACGTTGCTGTCGTCGAGCGCCCCGTTCGCGATCAGCCGCAGGCCGCGGCGCACCGTCGTCGAGGTCCCGCTCCACGCGGGCGTGCCGGGCGCACACTCGGGCCGGCAGCGCAGGCAGGGGCGGTAGCCGGCCTCACCGGCCGCGGCAGCGGTCGGGAAGAACGTGACGTTTTCGCGCTTCGGGGTGTTCGCGGGGCATATCGGCCGGCAGTAAATGCCGGTCGTCCGCACGCCGATGTAGAACTGCCCGTCGAACCGCGCGTCGCGGGATTTCCTGGCTCGTTCGTAGATTTCCTGCTGCGTCATGGCAAGCAGTATAGACCCTGCCCCCGGCGAAACCAGCCAGAATCGGACCTGTATGCAAGGACCCGCGGCACCGATCGGGCACGGCGGTCAAACGAAACCGCAGGAGCGCATCTGGAAGCGCGAGTCGGCGTTCGATTGCGGGCCGAGGCCCGCTTCTACAAGCGCAACACTATCCGGCACCGTAAGCGGTTCTCGAACCGCGATCGCGGGCCGAGGCCCGCTCCTACAAGCGCAGCACGATCCGGCAACGTCAGCGGTTCTCGAACCGCGACCCGCGCGTCAGGCGTCGATGCCGCCGAGGCACATGTACTTGATCTCGAGGTAATCGTCGAGACCGTACTTCGAGCCCTCGCGCCCCTGCCCGGATTCCTTCACGCCGCCGAACGGCGCCATCTCGTTGGAGATGATCCCGGTATTGATCCCGACGATGCCGTATTCGAGGGCTTCCGCGACCCGCCAGACCCGGCCGAGATCGCGCGCGTAGAAATAACTCGCGAGCCCGAACTCGGTATCGTTCGCCATCGCGATTACCTCCGCTTCGTCCCTGAAACGGAACAGCGGCGCCACCGGGCCGAAAATCTCTTCCCGAAACACGCGCATGTCGTCATTGACGTTGGTCAGCAGGGTCGGCTCGATGAAACATTCACCGAGGCTCGAGCGCTTGCCGCCCGCGGCCACCCGCGCGCCCCGCGCGACCGCGTCGCCGACGAACTCGAGCACGTCGTTCGCCGCCTTCCGGTTGATGAGCGGGCCGATTTCGACGCCGTCTTCCGTCCCGTCGCCCATCTTGAGGGTTTTCATGGCCGCCGCGAGCTTGGCCGCGAACTCGTCGTAGACCCCGTCCTGCACGAGAATGCGGTTGGCGCAGACGCAGGTCTGGCCGGCGTTACGGAACTTGCAGATCAGCGCCCCCTTCACGGCCTCGTCGACGTCCGCGTCGTCGAACACGATGAACGGCGCATTGCCGCCCAGCTCCATCGACGTGCGCTTCATCGTGGCGGCGCATTGCTCCACGAGCAGCTTGCCGACCGCGGTGGAGCCCGTGAACGTGAGCTTGCGAACGATCGGGTTGCCGGTCAGCTCCGCCCCGATCTCCGACGTCTTGCCCGCGACGATGTTGATGACGCCGGCAGGCACGCCGGCGCGCTCGGCGAGCTCGGCCATCGCGAGCGCGGACAGCGGTGTCTCGTTGGCGGGCTTGCAGACCACCGTGCAGCCGGCCGCCAGCGCCGGCGCGATCTTGCGAGCCAGCATCGCGTTCGGGAAGTTCCATGGGGTAATGCAGGCAACGACGCCGACGGGCTGCTTGATGACGACGATGCGCTTGTCGTTCGACGGCTGCGGGATGGTGTCGCCGTAAATCCGCTTGGCTTCCTCGGCAAACCATTCGATGTAGCTCGCGCCGTAGACGATCTCGCCGCGCGACTCCGCGAGCGGCTTGCCCTGCTCGGCGGTCATGATCTGCGCCAGGTCTTCCTGGGCGGCGAGCATCAGTTCGAGCCACTTGCGCAGGATCGCCGCGCGCTCTTTTGCGGTGGCCTGGCGCCACTCGACCTGTGCGCGCTCGGCCGCCTCGATCGCGCGGCGCGTTTCGGCCGTCCCGCACCGGGCGACCTCGGCGACGACGCTGCCGTTGGCCGGGTTGAGCACGGGCAGTGTCTCGCCACTGTCCGCGTCGCACCACTTGCCGTCGATGTAGGCCTGGTTCCTGAGTAATGCCGGGTCTGAGATCTTCATGGCGGAAACGCTCGCGTCGATGGTCGACAAAAAAAGAGGGGCTGACCAGCTTAGAACCGGCCAGCCCCTGAATCAATACAGTCGCTCCGGGGGAGGGGGGTCGACTGTATTTTTTCTCCGATCGGGGGATTCGGAGGGATTTACGCGGCGTCGCGCGACGTGATCTTGCCGTTGTCCTGCAGCCAGCGCTCCAGCTTGTCGGAGCCGCCGATGAGCGAGCCGTCGACGAACACCTGCGGGTAGGTCGTTGCAGCAGCGACGGCGCGCAGCGTGCGGTCCGTGTAGTCCTTGTTCAGGACCAGTTCCTCGAACTCGATGCCGGCATCGCGCAGCATGCCCTTGGCCCTGGCGCAGAACGGGCAGCCGGGCCGCGAGAATACGGTGACGTCGTGCGGCTTCTCGGCCTCCGGGGCGAGGTAGCCGAGCATCGTGTCCGCATCGGAAACCTGGAACGGGTCGCCCGGCTGCTCGGGCTCGATGAACATCTTTTCGATCTCGCCGTCGCGAACCAGCATCGAGTAGCGCCACGAGCGCTTGCCGAAGCCCAGGTCTTCCTTGCCGACGAGCAGGCCCATGCCGGCGGTGAAGTCACCGTTGCCGTCGGGCAGGAAGGTCACGCGGTCGGCCTTCTGCGAGAGCGCCCACTCGGACATCACGAACGCATCGTTGACCGATACGCAAATGATTTCGTCGATGCCGTGCTTCTTGAAGACCGGCGCGAGCTGGTTGTAGCGCGGCACGTGCGACGACGAGCAGGTCGGCGTGAATGCACCGGGCAGCGAGAACACGATGACGTTCTTGCCGGCGAAAATGTCGTCGCTCGTCAGGTCGACCCACTGGTGGTCACCGCGGGTCTTGAACGTAACCTTCGGTACGCGTTGTCCTTCGATATTCTTGAACATGGTTGTCTCCATTGAAGTGTCGTCTGATCAGGCCAGCATGCTGCGCAGCATCCAGGCGTTCTTTTCGTGAATCTGCATCCGCTGGGTCAGCAGGTCGGCCGTCGGTTCGTCGCTGGCCGCCTCGGCCGCCTTGATGGCCTCGCGAGCGGTCCGCGCCACGGTCTCCTGGCCGATGACGAGCTGGCGGATCATCTCCTCGGCGGACTCGCCGCCGGCCGCCTCGTCGATGCTCGTCAGCTTGCCGAACGCGGTGTACGAGCCCGGGGCCTTGACGCCGAGCGCGCGAATCCGCTCCGCGATATCGTCCACGGCCGTGGCGAGCTCGGTGTAATGCCCCTCGAACATGAGGTGCAGGGTGTTGAACATCGGGCCCTCCACGTTCCAGTGGAAGTTGTGGGTCTTAAGGTACAGCGAGTAGCTGTCGGCCAGCAATTTCGAGAGGCCTGCAGCGATCCGCTGCCTGTCTTCCGCACTGATGCCTATGTTGAGTTCCATTGGTCCTGGTCCCTGTGTTTTCATGACGTGCAGTGTAAGGCTATCGACTTGATAAATAAAATGGTTTAATACGATCACTATCTGCGACTAAATCGATCAATGAAATTACCGACGATCAAGCAGCTGCGGTACTTCGTCGCACTGACCGAGACGGAGCACTTCGGCCGCGCGGCCGAGGCCTGCTTCGTCTCCCAGTCGGCGTTCAGCAACGCCATCCAGGAACTCGAGTCGCTCCTCGAGGTGCAGCTCGTGGACCGCACCAACCGCAGCGTGACCATCACCGCGATGGGCCAGCAGCTGGCCACGCAGGCGCGGCTGTGCCTGCGCGACGTCGACAGCCCGGTGGAGATGGCCAGGGGCCAGCGCGAGCCGCTGACCGGCGAACTGCATCTCGGCGTGATACCGACCATCGCGCCGTTCCTGCTGCCCGCGGCGCTGCCGAAACTGCGGCGCAAGTTTCCACAACTGGAGCTGTACCTGCACGAAGACCAGTCGCAGCGTATCTACGACCGCCTCATGGACGGCGAACTGGACGTGCTGCTGCTCGCACTGCCTTACGACATGCGCGGCGTCGACGTCATGCCGCTGTTCGAGGACCGCTTCGCGCT
>DATIUU010000242.1:0-1643 GCA_035466635.1 Woeseiaceae bacterium | reverse complement strand
CTACACGCTGCAGGAAATGCTGACGGTCAAGTCGGACGACGTGCAGGGCCGTACCAAGATGTACAAGAACATCGTCGACGGCGAGCACGAGATGGATGCCGGAATGCCGGAATCGTTCAATGTCCTGGTGAAGGAGATTCGCTCTCTGGGCATCAACATTGAGCTGGAGACAGACTAATGAAAGATCTGCTGAAGCTTTTCAAGTACCAGAACCCCGTTGACGACTTCGACGCGATTCGCATCGGCCTGGCCTCGCCGGACATGGTGAGGTCGTGGTCGTTCGGCGAGGTCAAGAAGCCCGAGACGATCAACTACCGCACGTTCAAGCCGGAGCGCGACGGCCTGTTCTGCGCCAAGATCTTCGGCCCGATCAAGGACTACGAGTGCCTGTGCGGCAAGTACAAGCGCCTCAAGCATCGCGGCGTCGTCTGCGAGAAGTGCGGCGTCGAGGTTACGCAGACCAAGGTGCGCCGTGAGCGCATGGCGCACATCGAGCTGGCCAGCCCGGTCGCGCATATCTGGTTCCTGAAGTCGTTGCCGTCGCGTATCGGGCTGATGCTCGACATGACGCTCAGGGAGATCGAGCGCGTGCTGTACTTCGAAGCCTTCGTGGTGGTCGAGCCCGGCATGACCGAGCTCGAGCGCGGCCAGTTGCTCACGGACGAGATGGACCTCGAGGCGCTGGAGCAGTACGGCGACGAGTTCGACGCCCGGATGGGCGCCGAGGCCGTGCGCGACATGCTCAGGACCATCGACCTGCAGCGCGAAGTGCTGTCAGTGCGCGACGATATCGACGCGACGCGTTCGGAGACCAAGATCAAGCGGCTGTCCAAGCGGCTGAAGCTGCTGGAGTCGTTCATCGAGTCCGGCAACAAGCCGGAGTGGATGGTACTGACGGTGCTGCCGGTACTGCCGCCGGACCTGCGTCCGCTCGTGCCGCTCGATGGCGGCCGTTTCGCAACCTCGGACCTGAACGACCTGTATCGCCGGGTCATCAACCGTAACAACCGCCTGCGCCGCCTGCTCGAACTGAACGCGCCGGACATCATCGTGCGCAACGAGAAGCGCATGCTGCAGGAGTCCGTCGACGCGCTGCTCGACAACGGCCGTCGCGGCCGTGCCATTACCGGCACCAACAAGCGTCCGCTGAAGTCGCTGGCCGACATGATCAAGGGCAAGCAGGGCCGCTTCCGGCAGAACCTGCTCGGCAAGCGCGTCGACTACTCGGGCCGTTCGGTCATCGTGGTCGGCCCGACGCTCAAGCTGCACCAGTGCGGCCTGCCGAAGAAGATGGCGCTCGAGCTCTTCAAGCCGTTCATCTTCTCGAAGCTGCAGTTGCGCGGCGAAGCCACCACGATCAAGGCGGCCAAGCGCCTCGTCGAGCGCGAGGGGGCGGAGGTCTGGGATATCCTCGAAGAGGTCATCCGCGAGCATCCGGTACTCCTCAACCGCGCCCCGACCCTGCACCGCCTGGGCATCCAGGCGTTCGAGCCCGTGCTGATCGAGGGCAAGGCGATCCAGCTGCACCCGCTCGTCTGCACCGCGTTCAACGCCGACTTCGACGGCGACCAGATGGCCGTGCACGTGCCGTTGTCGATCGAGGCGCAGCTGGAAGCGCGCGCCCTGATGATGTCGTCGAACAA
>DATIUU010000241.1:0-3585 GCA_035466635.1 Woeseiaceae bacterium | reverse complement strand
CCAGCTGATGGACATGTTGCTGGCCAAGAAACGCGCGAAAGACCGCCGCAACTGGCTCGAAACGAAGGGAAACCTGGCGGAAGTGTGAATTCGTGTGCCAGGCCCGAAGTGAGGGATGGCCTGGCCGAGGTATAGACGTAATGCAGAACAGCCTGAATCTCGAAGGCGTCGAACAGCAGTCGCTGAAGGAGTACACCGAGAAGGCGTACCTCGACTACTCGATGTACGTCATCCTCGACCGCGCGCTGCCGCAGATCGGTGACGGGCTGAAGCCCGTGCAGCGGCGCATCATCTACGCGATGAGCGAGCTCGGCCTGTCGGCTGGTTCCAAGCCGAAGAAATCGGCGCGCACCGTCGGCGACGTGATCGGCAAGTACCATCCGCACGGCGACTCGGCGTGCTACGAGGCGATGGTGCTGATGGCGCAGGAGTTTTCCTACCGTTACAGGATCATCGACGGCCAGGGCAACTGGGGATCCACGGACGATCCGAAGTCCTTCGCGGCCATGCGCTACACGGAGTCGCGGCTGACACCGTATGCGAAGAGCCTGCTGCAGGAACTGGGGCAGGGGACGGTCGACTGGGTGCCGAACTTCGACGGCATGCTGGACGAGCCCGTGGTACTGCCGGCGAGGCTGCCCAACCTGCTCCTGAACGGCACCACCGGGATCGCCGTCGGCCTGTCGACGGACGTGCCGCCGCACAACCTGAAGGAAGTCGCGAGTGCGCTCGTGCACCTGCTCGACGAGCCGAAGGCGACCGTCGCGCAGCTCATGAAACACATAAAGGGACCCGACTTCCCGACCGGCGGGGAGCTCGTGTCGCCGCGCGAGGATATCAAGGAGATCTACGTGACGGGCGCCGGCACGCTGCGGCTGCGTGCGTCGTACAAGGTCGAAAACGGGGACATCGTCATCACGTCGTTGCCGTACCAGGTGTCCGGCAGCAAGGTGCTGGAGCAGATTGCGGCCCAGATGCGCGCGAAGAAGCTGCCCCAGGTCGACGACCTGCGCGACGAGTCGGATCACGAGGAGCCGATCAGGCTGGTGATCAGCAGGAAGCGCGGCGTCGACGTCGAGCAGCTGATGTCGCACCTGTTTTCGACGACGTCGCTGGAACGCACGGTACGCGCCAACATGAACGTGATCGACCTCGAAGGCCGGCCGCGGATGTTCAACCTCGTCGACATGTTGAAGGAATGGCTGACGTTCCGGCGCGACACGGTCAAGCGGCGCCTGCAACACCGGCTGCAGATCGTCACCGACCGCCTGCACATCCTCGACGGTCTGCTGGTCGCGTATCTCAATATCGACGAGGTCATCCATATCATCCGCACGGAGGACGAACCCAAGCGCGTGCTCATGAAGCGCTTCGAGCTCAGCGAGGTGCAGGCCGAGGCGATCCTCAACCTGCGCCTGCGCAACCTCGCGAAACTCGAGGAGATGAAAATCCGCGGCGAACAGGACGAGGTCAACGAGGAGCGCGACGTCCTCGAAAAGACGCTGAACAGCGCTGCGCGGTTGAAGTCGCTGATCAAGAAAGAGATCCTCGAGGACGCCGAAACCTACGGCGACGATCGCCGTACCCAGATCGTGGAGCGCGAGGCCGCCCAGGCGCTGGACGAGACCCAGCTGGTCGCCAGCGAGCCGGTCACGGTGATTCTCTCGCAGCGCGGTTACGCCCGGGCGGCCAAGGGGCACGACGTCGATGCGACGTCGCTGTCCTACAAATCGGGCGACGATTTCCTGGCGTCGGCGCAGGGCCGCAGCAACCAGCTGGCGATGTTCATCGACAGCACCGGGCGCGTCTATGCCGTGGTGGCACACACGCTGCCGTCGGCGCGGGGCCAGGGAGAGCCGTTGTCGTCGCGGTTCAGGCCGCCGGACGGTGCCAGATTCTGCGGCACCATGATCGGCGACGGTGACCAGCGATACCTGCTTGCGAGCGACGCCGGTTACGGCTTCATCGCGAAACTGGACGATCTCGTGTCGCGCAACAAGGCCGGCAAGGCGATATTGCGTGTGCCCGCAGGCGGCCAGGTCGTGGTACCGGCGCCGGTGCCGAAGGATACGGAGTGCCTGATCGCGGCGGTGAGTTCCATCGGCCGGCTCCTGATGTTCGAGATGGACGAGTTGCCGGAACTGGCGAAGGGCAAGGGCAACAAGCTCATCAACATTCCCGGCAAGAAGTACCAGGCCGGCGAGGAGCGCATGGTTGCGGCGACGGTCGTTCCCGAGGACGGCGACCTGCAGGTCTATTCCGGCAAGCGCATGATGACCATCAAGTGGGACGACTCGGAGCCGTATTACGGTGAACGGGCATTGCGCGGCGCGCTGCTGCCGCGCGGCTGGCGCAGCGTCGACCGGCTGGTGGGCGTGAAGCTGTAGAGCGGTTCTCGAACCGCGAAGGATCCCGGGCCCAGGCCCGCTCCTACAGGCGCTTACCGGTGTGCCCATTGTAGGAGCGGTTCTCGAACCGCGAATGGTTCGAGGCTGGTATCGATCGCCGGCCCAGGCCCGCTCCTGCGGGCGCTTACCGGTGCGCCCATTGTAGGAGCGGTTCTCGAACCGCGAATGGTTCGGGGCCGAAATCGATCACGGGCCCAGGCCCGCTCCAACAGGATATTGTTCGGGTGTAGGAGCGGTTCTCGAACTTCGATCGCGGGCCGCGTGGCGAGCGTGATCCGGGGGTTAGCGGGCCCGGGCGCCGTCCCTGTCGCGCGGCATCTCGACGGTCTTGTCCTCGGCCTCGATACTCGCCGTAACGTCGAGGTCGTCACCGTTGTCGTCGTTCTGCGCTTCGAGCGTTGTCGTCAGGTCGAGCTCCGACAGGTTCGTCAGCTGCATCTCGATCGAGGTGTCGTCTTCGAAACCGACGATCCGGCCGGCGTTGTCGTCCATATCATCATCGAGACTGGCGATGGCCGTCGGCTCTTCCTCGTCCAGGCTGGCGACCGCGGTCGGGTCGTCCTCGCCGATCGTCTCCGCCAGCTCCGACGCGGCTTTCTCGATTTCCGCGTTCAGGATCTGCGTGGCGGACATTTCGTCTTCGTAATCCTTCTCGAGGATGCCCTGGCCGATCTCATCCACAATCGTGTAGTCGTCGTTGAACAGCGTCTGGCCGGTATCGTCGAGCGGCACGGCCCTGAGGTCGCGCTCGGTGACTTCGGCCGGGTCGGGCATCTTCGTTGCGTCGACCACCATCGAGATGTCGTACTCGTCCTCGTCGTCCTCCGGCAGCACCTCGCTGCTGACGACGAGGTCCTCGGGTCTTTCGGGCGGCGGGATGATATCCGTTTCCGGGCTGGCATCCTCCATGCCGGACATCTCCGGCAGCTCGAGGTCGAGATCCATCGTGGCGGCGAATCCGAATTGCTGATTCAGGTCGGCGTCCCCGGAGTCGTCGAACCCGGTGCCATCCAACAGATCCGCGTCGAGCACCAGGTTTTCCTCGGTCGGTGAATCGTCGGAGAGGTCGAAGTCCACGTTGTCGTAAGTGGGCTTGATCTCGTGCACGGTCATCTCGGACTCGGGCACGGTAATGGGGGCGGCGTGTTCCGCGCGCGGCGGTATACGCTCGTCGGCG
>DATIUU010000240.1:0-1629 GCA_035466635.1 Woeseiaceae bacterium | reverse complement strand
CCGGCTCCTTGGTGGACGGCACCCTGTCCTCGGCGAAAGCGACGGTGAACGCCATGTTCAGCACGCGCTGGTAGAACTCGACGGTTTCCTTCGCGTCCCTGCAGCGGTACGCGACATGGTGGATTCGTTTCAGTTCCATGGCCCGCTCCTATTTTGCGTCGTCGGCGGACACGATGCCGCGCGCAACCTGGTCGCGCTCGATCGATTCGAACAACGCCTTGAAATTACCTTCGCCGAAGCCGTCGTCCTGCTTGCGCTGGATGAATTCGAAGAACACCGGGCCGATCATGAGTTCCGAGAAGATCTGCAGCAACAGCCGTGGCTCGCCGCCCTCGGTGCTGCCGTCGAGCAGGATGCCGCGCGACTGCAGTTCCTGCACCGGCTCGCCGTGTCCCGGCAGGCGTTCCGCGAGCATCTCGTAATAGGCGTCGGGCGGCGCGGTCATGAACGGCAGGCCGCGCTTCTTCAGCCGGTCCCAGCACTCGTAGAGGTTGTCGCACGAGAGCGCGATGTGCTGGATGCCCTCGCCGTTGTAGGCCATCAGGAACTCCTCGATCTGGCCCGTACCCTTCGACGCCTCCTCGTTGAGCGGGATGCGGATCTTGCCGTCGGGTGCCGTCATCGCCTTCGACAACAGCCCCGTGTACTCGCCCTTGATGTCGAAATAGCGGATCTCGCGGAAGTTGAACAGCTTCTCGTAGAACTTCGCCCAGTACTCCATGCGGCCGCGATAGACGTTGTGCGTCAGGTGGTCGATCTCGTTGAAGCCGCAACCGGCGGGGCTCCGGTCGACGCCGTCGAAGAACTCGAAGTCGATGTCGTAGATCGTGTTGCCCGGCGTGTAGCGATCGATGAGATACAGCGGTGCGCCGCCGATGCCCTTGATGGCGGGCAGGCGCAACTCCATCGGCCCCGTTGGAATCTCGACCGGCTGTGCGCCCAGTTCCAGCGCACGTTTGTAGGCGAGGTGCGCATCCTTGACGCGAAACGCCATGCCGGCTGCGCAGGGCCCGTGCTCCTGCGCGAAGTAGTAGGCGTGGCTCTTCGGTTCCTCGTTGAGGATGAAGTTGATGCCGCCCTGGCGGTACAGCGTGACCATCTTCGAGCGGTGCCGTGCAACGGCCTCGAAGCCGAGGGTATGGAATACCGGCTCGAGGACGCCCGGTTGCGGCGAAGCGAACTCGACGAATTCGAAGCCGTCGAGGCCCATCGGGTTGTCGAAAAGTTCCGGCATGGGTGCCTCCTGCCTGAATCTATGCGGGTGATCGCGACATCTTGCGCGAGATCAGCGGGCCGGGAGTCCTTGCCCGAATATCCCGGCCCTCGGGTCGAAACGAAAGTTTCACCGGTAATTATAAACCGGCAGCGCGCCAAGTACACGAGGATGCCGCGGCTAGCCGGGCTGGTCCGCGTTCGAAACCAGCAGGCTGATCGATCGCGCGGGTGCGGTGAAGGAACAGCCGTCCGCGGCCACCGCGGCCTCGTCGGCCGACCAGGCCACCCGCCAGGCCTGGCCGGGCAGGCCGTTCGGCAACCGGAACTCGACGGCGTCGTCGCCGTTGTTGAACAGCACCGCGGCGCGCGACTTTACGCCGCCTTTCGACGACTCCGCGAGCATGACCTTGAACG
>DATIUU010000239.1:0-10963 GCA_035466635.1 Woeseiaceae bacterium | reverse complement strand
CAATGCAATGGGCCTGGGGGCGCAGCGCCTCGCGCACTGGCAGCACGGGTTCGCCACGGCGATCAATGCGGACACGCGCAAGCAGCAGCTGGCGATCATCGCGGGAGCGGGCCAGGGCGTGATCCTGGTATTCGAGTACGCCCTGTTTCTCGCCGCCGGCATCGGCGGTGTGCTGGACAGGCAATTCACCCTCGGCGTGCTGTTCGCGTTCCTGAGCCTCCGCGGCACCCTCATGTCCGCGTCCGCCGAACTGCTTGCCGCTGCGCGGCAGCTCTATCTCGTGCGCTCGCACGTGGACCGCGTTGCCGAGATCGTCGCCGAGACACCGGAACCGGCTGCGTCCCGCCACGCGCTGCGGCGGCGACTGCGTGGCAGGATAGCCTGCGAGGCCGTCGGATTCGGCTATCCTGGCGGCCCGCCGATACTGGCGGGCTTCACGATGGACGTCGAGGTGGGCGAAGCGATCGTCATCCGCGGACCATCGGGCGCCGGGAAGACCACGCTGCTGCGGCTGCTCGCCGGCTCGCTCGCGGCCGATCGCGGCCGCCTGGCCTACGACGGCATGGACGCGAGACTCTGGGACCGGGCCGCTTTGCGCCGGCAGTTCGGCATCGTGCTGCAGTCCGACCGGCTGTTCGAGGGTTCCGTCGCCGACAATATCTCGGGTTTCGAGGCCGACGCCGACATCGGGCGGCTTCGCGAAGCCGCCGAACTCGCCGCCATATGGGACGAGATCCTCGACCTGCCGATGGCTGTACACACACCGCTCTCCGGGGCGGACGGCGGCCTGTCCGGCGGCCAGGCGCAGCGGCTGCTGCTGGCACGCGCGATCTACCGGCGCCCGCGCATACTGTTTCTCGACGAGGCGACCAGCCAGCTCGATCATGCGACCGAGCGCCGGGTCATTGCCAACCTCGGCACGCTCGGCCTGACGTCGATCAGCATAGCGCATCGCAGCAATGCGCTTTCGGCGGCGACGCGTTTCATCGACCTCGACAGAGGGCGAACCGTGGCTTTTGACGCCTGAGCCTCTCATAATGGACGCCGGCAAAATTGCGCACCGGGATGCGGGCGAGTGAACAGACTGCTCATCACCAATGCGCGCCTCGTCAACGAAGGCGAGACGCGTGACGCCGATGTCCTCATCGAGGGCGAGCGGATCAGCAAGATCGGGCCCTCCATAGCCGCGCCGGACGGCGTCGAGGTCATCGACGCCGCCGGGCGACTGTTGATGCCGGGCATGGTCGACGACCAGGTGCACTTCCGGGAGCCGGGGCTGACCAACAAGGGCGACCTGGCCACCGAATCGGCGGCGGCTGTCGCCGGCGGCATAACCAGCTTCATGGACATGCCGAACGTCAATCCCCAGACCACGACGCGGCAGGCGCTGGCCGACAAGTACGCAATGGCCGAGTACCGCTGTACCGCGAATTACGGCTTCTACCTGGGTGCGACCAACCGCAACATCGAGGAGATCAAGGCGCTCGAAGTCGGCGAGGCGTGCGGCATCAAGGTATTCATGGGCGCATCGACCGGTGACATGCTGGTCGACGACCAGGGGGCCCTCGAGAAGATCTTCCGGCATGCGCCGGTCATGGTGGTCACGCATTGCGAACACTCGCCGACGATCTGGGACAACGAGGCGAAGGCGCGCGCCGAGTACGGCGAATCCGTTCCGATCTCGCTGCACCCGGCGATTCGTTCGGCGGACGCCTGTCTCAAGTCGTCCAGCGTGGCCGTGGAGCTGGCGCGCCGTTACGACGCCCTGCTACACGTCCTGCATCTCACGACCGCCGTGGAGATGGCGCTGTTTTCGACGGCGCATCGTTCCGCAAAGCGCATCACCGCGGAGGTGTGCGTGCATCACCTGTGGTTCGATGAATCGCGCTACGAGGACCTCGGAACGCGCATCAAGTGCAATCCCGCCATCAAGTCGGCGAGCGACCGGGAGGCGCTCGTGAAGGCACTGAACGAGGGTCGCATCGACGTCATAGCGACGGATCATGCGCCGCATACCTCGAGCGAAAAGGCGCAGGGCTATTTCAAGGCGCCAGCCGGGTTGCCGTTGGTGCAGCATGCCCTGCCAGTGCTCTTCGACCTCGCGGCGCGGGGCGAATTGACGCCCGAACTCATCGTCGAACGTGCGTGCCATGCGCCGGCGGACCTGTTCGGGGTCAAGGAGCGCGGCTATGTCCGCGAAGGCTGGTATGCGGACCTGGTGATCGTCGACCCCGAGAGACCGTTCCGGGTGGAGAAGTCGAACCTGCTCTGCAAGTGCCGCTGGTCGCCGTTCGAGGGTCACGAGTTCTCGTCGACTATCGATACCACGATCGTCAACGGCGAGGTCGTCTTTCGCGACGGGGAACTGACGAAGAACGTCGCCGGACAGCGGCTCGAGTTCGACCGCGCCAGGTAGGGCTGCGGCACCGCCCGCCGCCGGTCTGCCGCCGGCTATGGTAACTGCGACCAAAACGGTTTACTTTCCAGTCCATGTCATTATGCTAGCCCCAATGTGGGATCGGCCCGTTCGCCGGGAAGCGGGCGTGGCAACCAAATGAAACCGACGGATACCTCCAACCCCGACTACTTTCACAAGGTGGTCGACTGCCAGTGGGCTTGTCCTGCGCATACCGACGTACCTTTGTATATAAGGCTCATCGCGCAGGGCCGCTTCGGCGATGCCTATATCGAGAACCGCAAGTCCAACGTGTTCCCGGGCATACTCGGCCGCGTTTGCGACCGGCCCTGCGAGCCCGCATGCCGGCGTGGCCGGATCGAAGACAAGCCGGTCGCGATCTGCCGCCTGAAGCGGGTGGCGGCCGACCATCGCGAAGACATCACGGAGCGGCTGCCGCAGGGCGGGGAGAGCAACGGCAAGAGGGTGGCCCTGATCGGCTGCGGTTGCGCATCACTGACGGTTGCCAATGATCTCAGGCCGCTCGGTTACGACGTCACGATCTTCGAGGCGCTCGACACGACAGGCGGCCTGATGCGCACCAATATTCCGCGCTTCCGGCTGCCGCCCAAGGTTCTCGATGAAGAGATCAACTACATCGTCGACATGGGCGTCGACCTCAAGCTGAACCACCGTATCGACAGCCTGCAGGAACTGCTCGACAGCGGCGAGTTCGACGCCGTCTTCGTCGGCACCGGCGCGCCGCGCGGCAAGAACCTCGAAATCCCGGGCCGCTACGACAGCGACCGCATACATATCGGCATCGACTGGCTGGAATCGGTCGCTTTCGAACATATCGAGGAGATCGGCGAGCGGGTACTGATCATCGGTGTCGGCAATACCGCGATGGATTGCTGCCGCACGTCGTTGCGTCTCGGCGCCACCGGCGTCAAGGTAATGGCCCGCAAGCCGCGCGGGTTCTTCAAGGCATCCGAGTGGGAGCTCGAGGATGCCGAGGAAGAGAACGTCGAGATTCTCGTCAACCACTCGCCGAAGGAATTTGTCATCGAGGACGGCAAACTCGTCGGCATGACCTTCGAGCTGATGGAATACAAGGTCGATGAGAACGGCCGCATCGATCGTGGCACGGTCGTCGGGGAGAAGATGATCCCCTGCGACGACGTGATCCTCGCGATCGGGCAGGACAACGCGTTCCCGTGGATCGAGCGCGACATCGGGATCGAGTTCAACGAATGGGAATGCCCGGTCGTCGACGAGACCACGATGATGTGCACGCGCGAAGGCGTGTTCTTCGGCGGCGATTCGGCTTTCGGTCCCAAGAACATCATCTGGGCCGTCGCGCACGGCCACCAGGCGGCGATCTCCATCCACAAGTACTGCCAGGGCGAGGACGTCACGAAACGCATGCCGCCGGGCATGAACCTCCTGTCGCAAAAGATGGGCATGCACGAGTGGAGCTACTCGAACGATTTCGACCCGGCCGAACGCCGCATAATGCCGCACGTGGACCTGAAGGAACGCTTCAGGAAGCTCGATATCGAAGTGGAGCTGGGATACACGGTGGAGCAGACCATCCAGGAAGTCGAGCGCTGCCTGAACTGCGACATCCAGACCGTGTTCACCGCGAAGCTGTGCATCGAATGCGATGCCTGCATCGACATCTGCCCGGTCAACTGCCTGACGATCACCCACAACGGCGACGAAGCAGACCTGCGCACGCGGCTGTCGGCGCCCGCGGAAAACCCGGAGCAGGCGCTGTACGTCTCGGCCGAGTTGCCGCACACGGCACGCGTCATGGTCAAGGACGAGGATATCTGCGTGCATTGCGGGCTGTGCGCCGAGCGCTGTCCGACCGGCGCATGGGACATGCAGAAATCACAGGTCCTGATTCCCTACGCAGCGGACGAGGAAGCCGGGGCACAACCGAAAAAGGCCGGCGCAGGCGCCGCATGAGCTGAAGGTCATCGCGTGTCAGGAACCAACGACATCGTCATAAAGATCGCCACGGTGAACGGCACCGGATCGGCCAGCGCGAACGGCTTGTTGCGCAAGGCCATATTCCGCATGGGCGTCCCCGTCGTCGGCAAGAACTACTTCCCGTCGAACATCCAGGGACTGCCGACGTGGTACGAGATCCGGGTCACCGGGGACGGCTACCAGGCGCGCTCGGACCGCGTCGACATCATGGTGGCGATGAACGCCCAGACCTACGCACAGGATATGGCCGACGTCGTTCCCGGCGGATGGCTGGTCTACGACTCCACCTGGCCGCGCAGCAGGCAGCTGAACCGGGGTGACATCACGGTCATCGGCGTGCCGCTCTCGCGCATGTGCAACGAGCGGTTCGACGGCGTGCGCACGCGGATCCTGATGAAGAATATCGCCTATGTCGGGGTTATCGCCGCGCTGACGGATATCGACCTGGAAGTGATCAAGGGGCTTCTCGAGGAGACGTTTGCGGAAAAACAGCATCTCATCGCCGCCAACATGGAGGCTATCCATCTCGGCTACGACTACGCGAAGGAACATTTCAGCGGGCCGCGGCCGCCGCGGGTCGAGAAGATGGATGCGACGAGCAGGCACATCGTGATCGACGGCAATACCGCTTCGGCGCTCGGCTGCGTGTACGCCGGCGCAACGGTCGGCGCGTGGTACCCGATTACCCCGTCGACGTCATTGATGGATGCCTTCCGCGCATTCTGCGCGAAGTACCGCATCGACCCGGAGACGGGCAAGCGAACCTATGCGATCATCCAGGCCGAGGACGAGCTCGCCGCGATCGGCATGGTGCTCGGCGCGAGCTGGATGGGCGCGCGCTCCTTCACGCCGACCAGCGGTCCCGGCATCTCGCTGATGAGCGAGTTCATCGGCTACGGCTACTACGCCGAGATACCGGCCGTCATTTTCAACGTGCAGCGGACCGGGCCTTCGACGGGCATGCCGACGCGAACCCAGCAGTCCGACCTCCTGTGTTGCGCGTACGCTTCGCACGGTGACACCAAGCACGTCCTGTTGTTCCCGGCCGACCCCTACGAGTGCTTCACGATGGCGCCGCAGGCGTTCGACCTTGCGGATCGCCTGCAAACGCCCGTGATGGTGCTCTCCGACCTGGACATCGGCATGAACGACTGGATGGTTCAGGAATTCGAATGGGACGAGGATTACGTTCACGACAGGGGCAAGGTGCTCTCGGCGCAGGATCTCGAGAACATGGATGCGTTCTACCGTTACCTCGACGTTGATGGCGACGGCATACCCTACCGCACGCTGCCCGGCACGCATCCCAAGGGGTCCTACTTCACGCGCGGTTCCGGGCATACCAGGTACGGTGCCTATACCGAGAACGCGGCGGACTACCAGGACGTCGTCGACCGCCTGATGGTCAAGTGGGAGACGGCCCGCGGGCTCGTGCCGGCGCCGGAAATCGCGTACTCCAAGTTCAACAATGCCGCCATCGTCACTGTCGGCAGCGGCAACGGCGCCTGCAAGGAGGCCCTGGACAGGCTCGGGCGGGAGAACATCGGTCTGAATTACTGCCGCGTGAAGGCATTTCCGTTCAGCGAGTCGGTCAGGGAGTTCATCGACAAGCACGAGGTTGTCTACGTCGTCGAACAGAATCGGGACGCACAGCTGCGCGCATTGCTGATTCTCGAGCTCAACCTGCGGCCGGACAAGCTGGTTCCGCTGCTGCACTACAACGGCATGCCGATGAATGCCGGGTTTGTCGTCGACAAGGTTCTCGAGGAAATCGCCAAAGGCCGCGCCGCATGAGCTACATTTCAAAACCCCGCGTATCCCATCCCAGCATGCGCAAGAACAAGCTGGGTTTGACGTCGCGAGACTACGAAGGTGCCGTATCCACGCTCTGCGCCGGATGCGGCCACGACTCGGTGACCGCGGCGATCATCCAGGCCGTGTTCGAACTCGATGTCGAACCGCACATGCTCGCCAAGATGAGCGGGATCGGCTGCTCGTCGAAGACGCCGGCGTATTTCGTGAAGCAGTCGCACGGCTTCAATGCCGTGCACGGCCGCATGCCCTCGGTCACGACCGGCGCCAATGCCGCGAATCGCCACCTGATGTATATCGGCGTCTCCGGTGACGGTGATTCGCTGTCTATCGGCGCCGGCCAGTTCGTGCACGCAATCCGCCGCAACGTCAACATGTGTTACATCATCGAGAACAACGGCGTTTACGGCCTGACGAAGGGGCAGTTCTCGGCGTCCGCGGATATCGGCACGAGGCCCAAGAAGGGCCTGCCCAACCAGCAGGAACCGATCGATCCCGTGAGCACGGCCCTCAGTCTCGGTGCCACCTACATCGCGCGGAGCTTCTCGGGCGACAAGGGGCAGCTCGTGCCGCTCATCAAGGGGGCGCTGCTGCACCCGGGCTTTTCGCTCGTCGATGTCATCAGCCCGTGCGTGACGTTCAACAACCACGAGGGCTCGACGAAGAGCTACGCCCACACCCGCGAGTTCTACAACCATGTCGTCGACGTCGACTACGTATCGGTCTCCGATGAAATCACGGCGGAGTACGAGCAGGGTTCGGCGATGCCGGTTGCGCTTCACGATGGCAGCAAGATCATGCTGCGCAAGCTCGACAAGGATTACGACCCGACGAGCCGTGCGCGGGCCTTCAAATACCTGCGCGAGCGATTCAACGCGGGCGAGATCGTCACCGGGCTGCTCTACATCAACGATGAGCGCAAGGAAATGCACGACCTGATGGGCAACGTCGATACCCCGTTCGCCGAACTGCCCATGGAGTCGCTGCGGCCGCCGAAAGGCGAACTCGACAGGATCCTCAGGCGTTACCGGTAAGCAGGCGGGCGCCGGCAGGCGCCCGCACGCCGTGTCTCAGTCCCAGAGGCGCTTCCACCAGGGCGCCGGCTCCTCGTCCGTCCGCTGCGGCGCCGGGAAATCGATCCTCGCGCGGATCTTCTCGATATCCCATCCCGTGAGAGTGGCAAGCTGTTGTGCTTCGCGCTCCTGGCGCTTTCTTACCTCTTCGTAATACGCGGTTGCGTCGCAACTGGCCTCGCCCTTCCACGGGTGACGGATCACGTAGCGTCCCTGGAAGTTCTGGCGGTCCCCCGTTTCCTGGAATACCAGGTCTTCGGGGAAGTGCGCGCGGTCGTACCTGACGTGCAACCGGGTCACGAACACGTCCTGTGCCTGCGGCGGCGCGATCTTCTGCCGGGCCGCACCTTCCGCCAGCCAGAACACGCCGAGGCTGCGGAGTTCCCGGTGCGACAGCGGGTCGGCCGCGCAGGGGTCGCACCAGGCCATGTCCCACGCATACTCCAGGAACACACCGCGGTTGTTTTCGGCGGCCGTGCGGCGCGCGAACATGTCCCGGTAGAAATCCGCGAAGTCCGTTTTCACGAAAGCCGGGACATCCATGTTGCTGGGCAGCTTCACCGTACGGTAGTTGGTGGTCTCGACGCGCCCGGTGCGGGTCAGGGCGTACACATAGAGATCCTGCTGCTGCTTCGCGTTGAGCGTCCCGAGCCGGATAGGCAGCATGAACTTGTTGCTCTCGTATGCGACCTGCAGCGGCCGCAGGTAGGTATAGCCCGCTTTCCTTTGCTCCTCGACGTTTACCCTGGCGACGAAGAAGCGCATGCCCTGTTTCAGGTAGCTGCCGACAACCTTGTCAGCACCGCGGGGAATACGGTAGCCGTTGTCGTTCAGCCACTCGATCAGGCCGTCGCTCTCCTTCGCGGACAGGATCAGGATGTCGTATTCGCCGACGGTGTAACTCGCCTCGATCGTGACGCCCTGGGAGCGCGCTTCGGCCGCATTCGCGGCCTTGGAAGACGGCAGCGCGGCCATTTCCTGCGCCAACTCCAGCCGCCGCAATGCCGTGCACGGATCGGGGTCGAAGTACTCGACCAGCCGCGGCGACGTATAGGCGTCGAGGTGATCGATCACCGCCTTGTCGCCGACGTTGACCTGGCCGCGCTCGATGAAGGTCGGTACCGGCACAACGACCGCGAAGTCTTCAGCGTCGCCCTCGAAGTCGTTGGCCATCGTGATCACGGTGCGCTCGCCGTCGCGCACGAGTACGACCTGCGAAGCGCGGTTGAACAGGCTGGTGTCGGCCCTGGCCACGTAAAAGCCGCAGAATGCCTGTGCCGCGCTGCTCATACAGAGGGTGACGATCGCGGCAAGGACGGTGACGAGTGGTTTCATGAACGTGCTCCTTCGATTCCATTGGCAGGCGCTGCTCCGAACCGCGCCCAGTGATAAGGGTTGCCACGCAACAGGTGGTCGATGAGAGGTACCAGCGGCGCCGTGACGATCAGCGCAAGGATCGGGCCGTGCGGCTGGTACAGCATGTACTGGATGGCGAACGCGGTACTCGCCACCAGCGCGGCGTACACGATTCGCCCGCTACGCGTGTCGGGCGTGGTTTTCGGATCCGAGATCATGAAGAAGGCGAAGACCAGCAATGCCCCGTTCTGCAGCTGGTGGATCGGAATGCCCGGCGGATCGCCGAGCCAGAGTGCACGGCCGAACAGCAGCAGCGCGTAGAAGCCGAGGAAGCCGATCGTGGTCTCGGCCCGCCGCGCACGTGTCAGCACGACAAAGCCCAGGCAGGCGATTGCGAATGCGCTCGTGGCGGCGCTGCCCCATTGCCCCGAGGAGATCCAGGCGTGATCGCTCGACACCATGAGCGTGACAATCGCGAGGTTGGCCGGATTGAAGATGTGCTTGCCGCGCACTCGGACCAGGAACTTGCTGGCTATTGCTATCAGGGCCGCCAGGGCCGCAATGAGGGCGAGGTCGGTGCGCAACAGCAGCGTCAGCGACAGCGACGTGATCAGCGGGCTCAGCGGATCGAAGCGCGGTAGTCCGGCAGCCCGGGTTCCGGCAAACTGCACGAGCAGCGCCGTGACGACGATGGCTGCCGCATTGCCGGGGTTTATGCCGAAGTCCAGCACGACGATCCCGAAGGTAACGAGGGAGGCCAGCACGGCAATCTGGTAGTAGCGCGGATCCTGCAGTCGGGTACTGATGTCCATGCCCGGTAACAACGCGTCCGCGCGGCCAGCGGGGTTATTTGCGCGGGGCAGGGCGATACGGACATTTCAACTTGTTGAAAAAAAAGAAGAAAAAAATAAGCAATTCGCGCATCCAATCGGCACGCGAGGCTCATCTGGACAATGTAAACAACCGCTTTCTCAGCTCGAACAAGGAAATTGACGATGACTCCCAATGAAGTCTGGATACCCCTGTCGATGTTCATCGGCCTCGCGGTCGTGTTGTCGCTGTGGGTCTGGTTCCGTTACAAGGCGAAGAGAGACCTGCAGGAGACGATCCGCACCGCGATCGAAAAAGGCGAGGGACTCTCGCCCGAGTTGATCGAAAACCTGGTCAACCCGCCGGTATCCCCGCAACGCGATTTGCGGCGCGGCGTGATCAGCGTGGTCACGGCCGTGGCGATCGCGCTGTTCGCGTTGTTCCTTGACGAGGGCGATGCGTTCGGCCCGCTGATGGGGATCTCCATGTTTCCCCTGTCGCTCGGCGTGGGTTACTTGTTGATGCACCGTTTCGGAAGGTCCGCCTGAACGCAGGCGGCCGGCAGGAGACGAACCATCGACGACCAGCTTCTCGTGGCGCGCGTGGTGGCAAGCCAGGATACGCGTGCGTTCGGCGAACTCATCCGGCGCCACCAGTCGCAGGTACGCAACTTTCTGCGCAAGCTAACGCGGGACGAGACGCTCGCGGACGACCTGGCGCAGGACTGCTTCCTGCACGTGTGGGACAAGATGCATACGTTTTCGGGGAGCGGGAGTTTTATTGGCTGGCTGCTGAAGGTCGCGTACACGACATTCCTGCAGTCGAAGCGGAAGTCGAAGCGCTACCGGGAGATCGTCGAACAGGCCAGCCACGAAGCGGAGCAGGCCCCGGCTGCAATCCAGGGCGCACCGGAGGCGGAACTGGATATCGACACCCTGATGGCTGCATTGAACGAACAGGAGCGGGCAATTATGATCTTCTCGTATGCGTGCGGTCTTTCGCATCGGGAGATCTCGGAGGCAACCGGGCTGCCCGCTGGCACGGTGAAGTCGATCATCCATCGTGCCAAGGAAAAGATCAGGACGCAGTTTGAAATCGAAGATCATCAATATGGCTGAAAAGACATCAGATGCAGTTGACCGGCTGCTGGCGTCGGCCTTCGCCGCCGAGCCGATCGCCGACGACGGCTTCAGTGACAGGATCGTCGCGAAGCTGCATCGCCGCATATGGGTCAACCGCCTGGCGCTGCCGGTCGCGGTCCTCGTCGGCGCGGCATTTGCGTTGCAGCCGGTGGTGCAGATCGTCGGCGCCCTGTTGCCGCTGTTGAACACGGTGCCCGTCGAACTCGCCAGTGCGCCGCTGCAATTCCTTCCCCAGATACAGTGGATCGTGCTGGGCGGAATGGCATTCGCGGCGGGCGTAACGCTGGTCAAAATGCTGGAAGAGACCTGACCGGAAGCGGCGCCCGAATTCGACTCCACGTCAGTGTCACGCGGGGTGGCCTCGGCGACAGTCGGGC